>JAHFIJ010000043.1 GCA_023246445.1 Candidatus Woesearchaeota archaeon | reverse complement strand
ATACTAACATATGAGATTAAATCAGGGGATAATTATAGCAAGATTGCTGGTAAATTAGGGACAACTGTTGGGTGTTTGATTAAGATTAATCCTTTTGATCCTAGAAACTTAAAAATTGGTCAAGTTGTCAGGTATAGAAAGGCTAGAGAGGAAGTTTTTGTAACAGGATGGAGAAGCTGGGATGAAGCTGTGGTAAAATACAATGGCGGCGGGGATCCAAACTATTTAAACAAGATTAAAGCATTAAAGAAAGTTGATTAAAATCTATTTTTGAAAGTATCTTTTTAATAAATTAAGATAACAAATACTATTTAATATTTTAGGACTGTTAAGAGTAAAGAACATTGCTGTTTCAAAAGTAAAACAGAGAAAATTTGACTGGGGAAAGGTAAGAGAAACAGCTGAAAAGAAACAAGCAGCGCAAACTACTCAAAATCAAATAAATCCTTAGAATTTAATATTTCTTTTACGAATCTTTCTTCTGGTTTAAAAACAAAAGTAAAATTATCATCAAAGTAACCACATCTAATTTTTTCTAAAGGAATATTCGTTCTTTTTGAAAGCATTAAAGCATAGAAATAAACCTGAGTTGATGCAAACTCCTCTTTATGCGCATTTGGCTTATAATCCCAAACCCATATTAAATCATCATCCACTTTTAATAGATCAATGTGCCCTGTTAAGGATTCCCTGGAGTTAAATATTTTTTCATAGTCATTTAATTCTTTTGGATAAAGCCATATTGGGATTTCCATTGCTATAGTGTTCCTGTCATTTTCCAACATAAACATCTGGACTTTGGAATGGGCTGTTCTAAAGAAGCCATTGTATTTTTCCAAAGATTTTTTAGTTAATAAAGAGATTTCATGATTTTTTATTTCTGTTAATTTTAAATTTTCAAATTTTAATTTTAATTGTGAGCTTCTTGGGCCAGAATTAAATAAATTATTTGGGCAATTATCTAAGACAGATAATAGAAAAGATTTTAGATTTTTAAAGCCATTGTTACATAAATTTTCTACTTTGTTTACATTGATACCATAAATATAAGAGCCCCCTTTATGTGGAAGCTGTTTCTGCCTTAAGATGAAGATCACCTCTTTATTGTTGTTGATTATCCGGTCTTATATCTCTCTGCTCTCTTTTTATTAAGAATCTTGCTTGATTATCCATATCGATAAATTCATCTGCTTCCTCTTTTAATCTTGAAGAGCAACTTTTTCCAAAAGCTATTACTTCTACCCTGCATCCTAAAGCTCTTTGTAAGTGCTGAACTAGTGGAATGTAATCGCCGTCACCAGAGATTAAAACTACAGTATCTAATCTTGGAGCTAACTCAATAGTATCCATAGCAATACCTACATCCCAGTCTCCTTTTTTAAAACCACCAACAAATACCTGTAGGTCTTTGGATTTAACTTCAAAGCCAATATTTTCTAATGCATCAAAAAAAGTATGCTCCTCCCCTACATCTGCTTTAATAACATAGGCCATTGCCCTTACTAATTTTCTGCCATTTACTGCTCTTTTTAATAGTTCTTTAAAGTTTATTTTGGCTTTATAGATGTTTCTTGCAGAATAATATAAATTCTGGACATCAACAAAAATACCAACTCTTTGTTCTTTAGATTGCCTCATTAAAAAAGATAAATTTGAAGAGAATATAAAGGTTTTGGATTTTGACTATTTGTGATTATTGTGCTGAAGTATCTAACCAGTTACTTTGGTATAAGATATATCCTGAATTCTCTATGAACGCTTTAGTTTCAAAGTGCACTGGTTCAAAGAAATGCTTTTAAATTAGTAAAATAAGATAAAAACATGGGTATTAAATTTGGGGATTTGGTAGTAAAGAAACCAATAAGTTTTGAAGAATTAAATGGTAAAAGGGTTGGGTTAGATGCTTCTAATGTTTTATTTCAGTTTTTAAGCTCTATAAGAAGCATAGAGGGAGAGCCTTTAATGGATAAACAAGGAAATGTGACGTCGCATTTAGTAGGAATTTTTTCAAGGTTTACAAATTTAATGGAGAAAGGGATAAAGTTTGTTGTATGCTTTGATGGAGCAGCACCAATATTAAAAGCTCAAACACAAGAAGAGAGGCGGATGAGGAGATTAGAGGCTGAAGAGAAATTAAAAAAAGCCAAAGAAGATGAAGATTATGAATTAGCTTTAAAATATTCTAAGCAGACTGCAAGATTAAATGAAGATATAATCAAAGAATCAAAATTATTGTTTCAATATTTAGGTATCCCCATTATACAGGCGCCGTCTGAAGCAGAGGCACAAGCAAGTTATTTGAATAGGATTAATGCTTTAGACTATACCGCAAGCAGCGATATGGACTGTCTGGTTTATGGCGCACCCAAATTATTAGTTAACTTAACGTTAAGTAAAAGAAGAAAATTGGGTGGGAAGATAATAAAAATTGAGCCGGAGGTAATTGCTTTAAATGAATTTTTAAAATCTTTAGAGATTAATCAGGAGCAATTATTAATCATGGCAATTTTAATTGGGACTGACTTCAATGAAGGGATAAAAGGAATTGGGCCTAAAAAAGCATTAAAATTAGTTAAAGAAAATAAAGACTATGGCAAAATGTTTAAGGTTTTGAATGCGGGATTTGACTGGAAAGAAGTGAGAGATGTTTTTTTGAAGATGCCGGTTGAAAAGAATATTAAATTAGATTTTAATAATAAGATTCAAGAAGACAAAATCAGGGAATTATTGGTCGAACAACATGATTTTGGTTTAGAGAGAGTTGAAAAAACTTTAGATAAATTAAGAAAATTGAATAAAGACCAGAAAGATTTAGGGAAGTGGTTTTGAAGTTAGTAAAAATAATCCGGATAACCAAAGATAATGAATAAGATCACAATGTATAATATCAACCAAAATATAAACCAATTATATTTTCCTTTTCTTAGTAAATTTATCAAATGAATAATAGCGAATATATTAGCAACTATGAAGGCGATTATCAAGCCGTAGAAACCAATACCAAATATTCTGAAGCCTTCCATTGCCTGCGATATATCAAAGAATATTTCTGCCTGAAAAAAATAATCAATGTAATTCGTTATTGTGTATAAAACAGGGTAATCATAAATTCCCTTATACCCAAGATGTTTACCAACACTTAAGAAGATAAAAAATAAAATTAGAATGACAATGAAAACAATTATAGCTGTAATAATCTTTTTAGAAGGAGTTGCTCGCTCGTTTGTTACAGCTTTTGTTATTAACCAGACTATAAAGAAGATTAGAATTAATATTGCTATTCCTACCAAGATTTCTGTTATAGATGCTGAAAAGGATTTAACCATTAGAAATGATAATAAAAGGGCTATAATCCAACTAGGAGCCTGATTATCTTTAAAAATTGTAGTTGAGATACCTCTGTAGACCAATAAAGCCAAGATAACAAATAAAACAGCTTTTACTATAACCCCGCTAAGATCCTTTACGTTAAAGAAATTATAGTAATCCTGAGATGTTAAGGCTGAAACTATAGTTGAGAATAATAAGATTACCAAAGTTAAGACTAAACCCCTTTTTATCATATTTATCAAGTAATTTTAGTTTATATAAATATTTCTTAGTAATGTTTTTAAAGATACTGCTCTTTGTTGGATTCATGATAACCAAGAGAATTAAGGATTTAGCTGTTAAAGTATTAAATAAAGAAGAGATAAAATATGTAAGAAATGCCTTTGATGTTGTTGGGGATATAGCTATATTTTCTGATTTTCCTGAAGAGTTAAAGAAGAAAGAGAAATTAATGGGTAAACTAATATTAGAGAATTACAAGCATGTTAAAGTTGTTATGGAGAAAGTTAAAGAATATTCCGGGAAGTATAGGCTACCTAAGTTTAAGATTATTAGCGGGGAGAATAGGAAGGAAACTATACATAAGGAGAATATGGTTAGAATTAAAGTTAATCCTGAGAAGTGTTATTTTTCTGCTAGGCTAGGCAATGAGAGATTAAGGATAAGCAAACTCGTTAAACCGAATGAGTGTATTTTAGTTATGTTTTCTGGTGTTGGGGTTTACCCTGTGGTTATAAGCAAAAATTCTGAAGCTAAAGAAATTTATGGAATAGAAATAAACCCTAATTGCCATAAGTATGCTTTAGAGAATTTAAAATTAAATAAAATATCTAATGTTAAATTATATTTAGGAGATGTTAAGAAAGTAATTAAAAAGATTAATAAAAAATTTGATAGGATTTTAATGCCGTTGCCTAAGAGTGCTGAAAATTATTTAGACTTAATTAAAGGTAGATTAAAGAAGAAGGGAATTGTGCATTTTTATGATTTTGCTCTTGAAAGTGAAATACCTAAAAGCTGCATTGAAAAGGTTAAAAAAGTCTATCCTAATGCTAAGATATTAAATGTAATTAAATGTGGGAATTAGGCGCCAAGAAAATATAGGGTTTGCGTTGATTTTATGATTTAAT
>JAHFIJ010000042.1 GCA_023246445.1 Candidatus Woesearchaeota archaeon | reverse complement strand
AGGACAGAAAAAGGTGCAATGGTAATGGGGATCATAATGTCAGTATTAGCCACATGGAGATTAAGAGGGCTAAATACATATAGCTTACTTAGGCAAACCCTAAGTAGCTAACCAGTTACCTCCGAAAGAAATCTTTAAAAACTGTAAAATTAGGAAATTAACATGACAAATTCAAAATATCAAGATTATTTATATTTTATTTTCAGAATATTAGTTGGAGCCTTATTTTTACAACATGGACTGCAGAAATTATTTGGTTTTTTTGGGATGCAACCTGTAGCTTTATTCAGCTTATTCGGCTTAGCAGGGGTTATAGAGTTTTTAGGAGGGATATTAATAATATTTGGGCTATTTACAAGAGTTGCTGCTTTGATTTCAGGATTATTGATGATAGTAGCTTATTTTTACGTTCATTTTCCGGGGGGCTTTTATCCGATATTAAATCAGGGGGAATTAGCCCTATTGTATTTCGCAGCATTTTTGGTATTAATGGTAAACGGTTCAGGGATATTCAGCTTAGGAAGAGCAATATTTAAGAGATAGTTCTATAAAATGAGCAAGCGAAGGCTTTATAAATATTATTTAAAGAGCATAAACAATGGAATTAAAGCTTTTAGAAGATAATAAAGAGGATATTAAATTTGTTATTAAAGAAACTAATCCTGTATTTTTAAACACTATAAGAAGAGCTATAATCACTGAAACGCCAACAATGGCAATAGAAATATGCAAGATAAAAAAGAATTCTTCAGCATTATATGATGAAGTTTTGGCTCATAGGCTAGGATTAATCCCATTGAAAACTGATTTAAAGTCTTATAAATTATCTAAAAAGTGTAAATGTGAGAGAAAGGGCTGTGCTTTATGCCAACTATCCTTAACTTTGAAGATGTCTGGGCCAGGTAATGTTTATGCAGAAGATTTGAAAAGCTCTGATCCCAAGGTAAAACCAATATATCCCAAGATGTTAATTGTTAAACTGCTAAAAGAACAAGAGGTTGAGTTAGAGGCTATAGCTGTATTAGGGAAAGGAAAGAAACATGTGAAGTTTTCTCCCGGTTTAGTTTATTATCAAGGTTATCCTAAAATAAAAGTAAAATCCGAGAGAGATGCAAAAGAATATTCCGGCGTATGCCCCACTAATGCTTTGAAATTTGAGGATAATAAATTAAAAGTTAATGAGGAGAAATGTATTTTGTGCAATGCCTGTGTTGAGACTTCACCAAATATTGAAGTTAAAGGATCTGATACTGATTTTATTATGACTATAGAGCCGTTTGGACAATTAAACCCTAAAGAAATGATATCTACTGCCTGTGATGTTTTAGCAAGAAAATTAAAGAAATTAGATAAAGCTATGAGTTAAATTTTTAAACACTGTTTTTATTTATATTACTTAATGAAAAAAATTGCAATCTTAATAATTTTGATAGTATTAAATTCTTTAGTAGTATCTGCTGAGTTAAATGATAATGAATTAAATGAAATTAAGAATAAGATAAATGAGAAAAAACATTTGGTTCCTTCGGGCTTAAAGAAAATATTTAATGAGATGAATGCTGTTGTTGTTATTGAGGGCATAGAATATACAGCTATTTCAAAAGATGGAGAATTATTACAATTAGTTAAAGGAAGATCTGAAAACCCTACAATGGAGATTCTAATTTCTGAAACAACTATAAGAGATATTATTAATAACAGGATAATATTTAGTGATGCTTTGAAAAATGGAAAAGTAATTTACAGACCAATAAGCAAGAAAAGCAAAATAATATATGGAATTGCAAGATTAGGTGGAGTAATTAATAAAATATTCGGGGGGTAGTTTTCCTAGAAAGAAAATTTAGGAGAAGAAAGGAGGAATTAAAAATGGAAAATAAAAATATGGCTTTTGGATGGGTATTGTTAATATTAGGGGCTTTGTATTTGCTACAGGATTTGAGTGTTATTGATTTCTGGACATTAAACTGGTATACAGCTGGTTTTATAGTAGCAGGGGTATACAAAATATTAAAGAAATAATTAACTAGCTGCAGCTTTTCTCTTTCTCTTTTCTTTTTTCATTCTTTTACGCTGCCATTTCCATCTCATCTGGCCTTTCTTTTTCCATCTTCTTGAACTTCTTTTCATCAGTTTTGAAGTTTACCAAAAAGTATTTAAAGCTATGCTACAACTAAAGGATAAGAGCAAAAGAGGTAAAAATGGTAAGCAGATGCGCCAAGTGCGACAAGATTTTAAGTGTTTTAGAGCCAGGGATTGAGTATGCATTAGGCAATCAAATGCTATTTCTTTGTAAGACGTGCAATAATGAATTTGAAGCAAGGCGAAGACAAGATTTAACAACAAAAAACAGCGAAGAAGAGAAGTTTGAATATAAGGCTGTTAAGCTGCAGGGTGAAGATTTAAGTAAAGAACAAATAGAAGGGGAATTAAATTTCAATGGTGATAATTCGTGGGATCTAGTTAGTGTGATACCAGTTAAAAATTTAAGCCAGAGTTCTGCTTTATTCATATTTAAAAGGAAAAGAAGACTAATCGGACGTTAATCTATTACATTCATCTTTTATTAATCTTAAGGAGTATCTTACTTTAGCAAAATATTCGTTGGTTTCTTTAAAGGCAATTTCTTTTGCTATTACAGTTTTATTAAGCTCCTGAATGATAGTTTTATTCTCATTAGATCCTATTGCTATTTTTAATTCTTCTCTAGCGTCTCTAACATTAAATTTTCTTTTATTTAACCTAGAATCCTCTTCTGCCAAAACTAAATTGTAATGCTTTATTAAAGAACCACAATCTTCAATCTTAAATTCCGTGAAATTAAAAACACCATAGAAACCTTCATATTTTGATTTTAGAATTGTTTTATTTATTGTTTCATTTACAATTATGTTGTTTTCCTCTATTGCGTTATTAGGAAATTCCTGGATAACCGTGGTGCATCCAATTAGTAATAATAGTAATAGGATATATAGTTCCATAAATATAGATTAAATATTGAGTTTATAAAATTTTCTTAAAGAGCTTCTAAAATACCAATTAAAGCATCTAAAGAGTAAACACAATTAACATCCTCTAAATCTTCCAGGTTCTCTAAATTTGCAAATATACATATCGCAATTTCTGTAATTAATATTGTTGTGATAACGGAAGACTATGTTTCAGTTCAGAAAAAAGAGGATTAAATTTTATCTGAAACCTATAACCTGAAAACCATATTTGTCTATATCTTCTTTAGGCCAAAATTTGAAATTTTTTGTTTTAGAAACATAAGTTACTTTCTTTTCTATAACTCTTCCAGTATACTCTTTTGTTTCAGGATTATATTCTTTTAATACTAAAATATCGCCTGGATTGCATTCAAAGTCAGCTAATCTTACTTCAAAGGTTTTACTTCCATCTAAAATTTTTTGGAAATATTCAGACCAGATTTTCTTTTCTATTTTCATTTTTTTATCTCAATGTTTATTTTTTTAAAATCTGCTCCCGCCGGGACTTTCATTTTCTTTCTCTAAGGTTTATTTCCCTAAAAGAAAGGCTATTTTGAACCCGAGTCTCTGGATTGAAAATCCAGAATTCTGGACCGGACTAAACTACGGGAGCTTCAGAAACTTTAAACAAAAGCTATTTTTAAAGTTAACCAAAAATTAAAAATGGGCCCACTGTGATTTGAACACAGGACCTTCGGCTTTCCTAGATATACCGAAAGTGGTCATATAAGACCGATGCTCTAAACCAAGCTGAGCTATGGGCCCACAGAAATAAATGCATTTAAAGGCTTATTTAAAACTTTTCTATCTGTAAAGTAAAGTTGTTAAGCATCCGCTTTATATTGACTGTTTGGAGTGAATATTTCTGCAGGATCACATTCAATAAGTAGTTTTAATGCTTCGAGCCTTTTTTCAGCCCCATAGTCTTTTTCATGGTTTATAAGAGTATAACGGCTTCTTCTTAAATGAATAAAATTTGCTGCATATGTTTGTTGAAGTATCTTAAAAACTGGGTCTAAATCTGCTCTATAAGTAAGGTTATTAATTCTTAATATCTCTTTTCTTGTTAAACCTCCTATCTTAAAACATTCTTCAGCAATTACAATTATATTAACTAAAGATACTGAAGAACGAAGGAGATCTGAAGGACTAACGGAATTCATTTTACTTGAAGGTTTTTTAACTATTGATAAATCTTCTGAATCAGGAAATAAAGCCTAAACGACTAATTTTAAGTAATCGAAAACCATTTAAATAGAATTTTAAGCATTTTAAAGCATGAAAACTACAGGCCCAACAAATCCGAATTTGAAGATGTTAATTATAGAATTAAACAGATTAGGAAGAGGAAGCAAAGTAAATCTATGGAAAAGAGCAGCTGAAGACCTAGGGAAACCCACCAGAAACAGGAGAGAGGCTGATTTGAATAAGATAAGCAAATATACTAAAGATAATGAGATTGCTTTAATACCCGGAAAAGTCTTGTCAACAGGAGAATTAAATAAAAAGATTAAAGTAGCAGCTTTTAAATTTTCTGAGAATGCTAAAGAAAAGATAAATAAGATTGGAAAA
>JAHFIJ010000008.1 GCA_023246445.1 Candidatus Woesearchaeota archaeon | reverse complement strand
TATGTTTTTATTAAACAGTCGGGTTTCCCTGGTCACTGCGCCCTGCAATCGCAATCTAAGATTACAACTACAGGGATCCTTTATACCGAAGCTACAGGACCAATTTGCCGAGTTCCCTCAATAGGATTATTCCCACATACCTTAGGCTTCTAACCTAGAGACACCAGTGCCGGTTCTTGGTACGGATATCTAAGATCCTTTTCAATTTTCTTTTTAAGAGCTCTAGGAATCAACCAAACCAACCTTGCGGTCAGCTCATCATAGATTTAAACAGATTCTCATCATTACGATACTCCTCTGATTTATTCTACTTGATTATGAAGATTTTCATAATTAGTCTATCCCGAAACGTCGAAAATTGAACTAGCGTTACCGCGCGTACTTAGATAGTAACGGAATATTAACCGTTTTCCCTTTCCCTATAGTCTTTTTAGTTTATAGGTTAGGACCGACTTAACCTTAGATGATCTACAGTGCTAAGGAACCCTTGCTCTTTCGGTATTAGAGATTCTCACTCTATTTCGATCTTACTACTGCCAGGATTCTTGGTTTTGCCAGGTCCATCTCTTCTTACGAAGAAATTTCTGCCCTAGCAAAATACCTACCTACCCACCTAAAGTTTACACTTTAGTGATATAGTATCGGTGACTAATTTAACCCCGTCCATTTTCAGAGCACCTTGCCTTGACGGGTGAGCTATTACGCTTTCTTTAAAGGATTGCTGCCTCTAAGCAAACCTCCCCGCTGTCTCTGACAAAGAACTCTTTCGACCGTTCATACTTAATTAGTCTTAGGGACCTTAACTATATTCGGGGTTGTTCCCCCCTCGGAGTACAAGCTTACCCCAGTACCCCTGTTTATCAGCATCTATGGCGTAATTGCATTTGGAGTTGGACAAGGAATCGAGAATTTTACTTCCCTTAATCCCTGATCCGTAGCTCTACAACATTTACTGCCTCTACTGACACTAGACTGCGGCCTATTTCGGTAGGAACCAGCTATCACTAGTTTCGATGGGCTTTTCACCCCTAACCCCAGATCTTAAGAACATGTGTTCATAGAACCTCTTCGGACCTCCACAAGACAAGAATCTTGCTTCATCCTGCCTAGGGTTAGATCAACTAGATTCAGGTCATACATTAGTGACTAAAGGCGTATTATCACCTTGTCTCTCGTAAACTGCAGACTTTTGGTTTCCCTGCGAATCAAGCTTTGGAGCTTTATTCTCGCCACAAACATACACTCCCTGGCCAGTTATTCAAAACGTACGATACAATCCCAAAGGACCGTATCCTATTCGACCCCATTAGGTTTCAGGTTCTTTTAACTCCCTGTTATGGGTTCTTTTCAACTTTCCCTCGCGGTACTTTGTTTACTATCAGTCTCAGAACATATTTAAGGTTGGGGATTGATGCTCCCCTGCTTTTTGACCAATTTCCAATGGCCAATACTTAAGATACCAGTACATTCAATACTCATAACCTACGGGACTATCACCCTCTAAGGTCTTTCTTTTCAGAAAATTTGGTTATTACATACTAAATTAAAAACTGGTCTTACAACACCACATTTCTACGTGAGTAGATTCGGTTTGCCTTGTTCCGCTTTCAGTCGCTCTTACTAACGGAATTTCTATTGATTTCTTTTCCTTTAGGTACTAAGATGTTTCAGTTTCCTAAGTTTGACTTCTTTTGAGAATATTCCTTAATGGAATAAGATGTCTCATTCGGGAATCTCCAGATCAATGGCTGCATACGCCTACCTGAAGCTTATCGCAGTTTGCTACGCCCTTCGTCTCTGTTTTGAGCTGAGTCCTCCACCTAATGGGATTTCCAGATCGAACTTCGCCTATGCACGACAATGTAACAGTATGAGATACATTGTCCTTCACCCTGAAATTTCATTTACAGAGCTGCATTTAAAATGGACTCGTCGGGATTATTCGGTTTCTTTTCTTGAAAAATTTAAGAAAAGTTTCTTTCGAACCCGAGGCCCCCGCTTTGCAAGAGCAGTGCTCTATTTCCCACCTGAAATGGTTCCAGGCTGAGCTACGAGCCCATTACTGATAAAGTACAAACAAATTCTGATATGAAAGTAGAATAAATATAATAGGAGGTGATCCACCCGCAGGTTCCCCTACGGGTACCTTGTGACGACTTAACCCTTCTTACCGCGCCTAGATTCGTGTTAATCCGAGAATTAAAACTCATCTAAACACGACTCGAATGGTTTGACGGGCATTGCCTTTTGCTTTTAAAAGCTATTAGGCGTTTCCACCGTACGGACGGTTTTCCCGTATACGGCGAGCCCAAAGTGCAATTATGATTTAAGATCTTGAATTTCTTTAGCACTAAGGTCTACCCCCTTCCTTTTGGTACTATGAGGTAGGCTGACTTCCTATTTATTGTTTTTTAAATAGGATCTCCCAGGGTCATTTACAAAACTTTTTTATCCATCCAATTTTTGAATTTTTAGATTTCCACTTACCACCGACCCGTAATAAGTGTCATCTATTTTATATCCCTTGCGAGATAAGAGGCTGGATTTTGTCTCAGGCCCTTCAGCGATTTTCTTACGAAATAACGCCTGCTATTTTGACTACTCTTTTTGAGAGGTTGGATTTGCACCAACTAGTTTTGTAAACTGCCTGGCACATTTCTTTCGGTGTGTGCAAGGAACAGGGACGTATTCACCGCACCCTTTTGAGACGCGATTACTACAGATTCCGGCATCATGAGGGCGAGTTACAGCCCTCAATCTGAACTAAGGCATGGTTTAGAGGTTTGGCTTCTCCTTACGGAGTTGCATCCCATTGTCCATGTCATTGTCGCGCGCGTGTAGCCCAGGGAATTCGAGCCATACAGACCTATCGTTGCCTACACCTTCCTCCTTGTTACCAAGGCAGTCCCTATAAAGTACTCAGTCATTCCGGAGAACCCGTTAGTAACTATAGGTATAGGTCTTGCTCGTTGCACGACTTAACGTGACACCTCACGGCACGAGCTGACGACGGCCATGCAGCATCTCTCGGCTTGTCAGGTAAAACCTTTAATCTGACCTTCATCCTGCCGTCGTTCCTGGTGAGATTTTCTGTGTAGAGTCAAATTGAACCGCACGCTTCACCTGTTGTAGTGTTCCCCCGCCAATTCCTTTAAGTTTCAGTCTTGCGACCGTACTCCCCAGGTGGCGAGCTTAACACCTTCGTTACTGCGCAGCACATTCCCGAAGAATATGCCACGCATGGCTCGCAGGGTTTACTGCTAGGGCTACTGGGGTATTTAGTATGACCAAGAAATTAATGAAACTTGGTTCTTATATCTAATCCCGATCGTTCTCCTAGCCTTCACCTCTCACCGTCAAACCCGTTCTAGACAGATGCCTTCGCCATTGGTAGTCTTCTAAGGATTATCACATTTTACCGTTCCCCTTAGAATTCTTCTGTCTCCTCCCGGTTTCTAAACTAACAGTTTCCCTTGCAAGCTGTTAAGTTAAGCTTAACAATTTCACAAGGGAGTTAATAGTTCGGCTACAGGTGCTTTAGACCCAATAATCGTGATCACCACTTGTGGCGCTGGGGTTACCGCGGCGGCTGGCACCAGTCTTACCCACCACTTATTCGCCAAGCTTCCTAGACTTGACAAAAGCCTACCCATTGGATAGGCACTTTGGATTCCCTTATCACACTTTCGTGCATTGTAAAGTTTTCGTAGCTGCTGCACCCCTTAGGGCTATGGTCATTGTCTCAGTACCATTCTCGAGGTTAGGACTTCCATCCCCCCTACCGATCCAAGGCTTGGTGAGCCTTTACCTCGCCAACTACCTAATCGGCCGCCGACTCATCTTGTTGCGTTTCCTTTAAAGAATTTAACATTCCAGTATAAATTCTCTATCTAGTATTAGCCTCACTTTCGCGAGGTTATTCCGGACAACAAGGCAGATTATCGACGTGTTACTGAGCCTTCAGCCGGTGCTTCTTGCGAAGCCCCATGACTTGCATGCCTCAATCGAATCCAAATAGCAGTGACCTCCTACAGGATAAATAGGAATTTTTGGTCGCAATGAAATTATGAATCACTACTTTCATTTTATCGACTTGCTTGTACTTCATACTTAATCATTTTATTAAGTACTCATTTCGTATCATTTTTAGTGATACGATTAGAATTTAAGAAAGCTTTTAGGTTTCTTAAATTGATTTATCTCCTTGAAGTGATATTTAAAGGTTTCGGAACGCTTTTTTATCTGAATTTTGATACTATTGGCTGTAAAAATGGAAAATAGCATTGTGATTATAGGCGCTGGTAGGATTGGCAGTAAAATAGCTGAAAAAATATTAAAATTTTATAAAAATATCCTAATCATTGATAGAGATATAGTTGAAGAAAGCAATGTTGAAGATGGGTATATATTTACATTAGGGGATTTGGGAAAACCTAAGGCATTGGTTTTAAAAAAGAAATTGAATATTAATGGGATTGTTGAGGATTTATCTTCTGATAATATGAATTTAATTAAAGATGCTAAATTAATCATTGATGGAACTGATAATTTTGAAACTAGATTTTTATTGAATGATTTTGCTGTTAAAAATTCTATACCCTATATATTCTCTTCTGTAATACAAAATAAAGGAATGGTATTTCCTATAATGGTTAATAAACCTTGTTTAAGATGTGTATTTGAAGATCCATTAAATTTTCAATCTTGTGAAACTTTGGGTGTTGAGCTAAATGTTGTTGAAAAAGTTACTGATAAACAACTGGAATTAGGATTAAAAATTTTAAATAAAGGGGAAGTTTTATCTGAATTAATATATTTTAACAATAAAGAAAAGAATATTATGGTAAAAAATAGATTAAACTGCAAATGCTGTATTAGAAGAAATTATGAGTTTTTGAATTCTAAATCTAAAACCAGAATTGTAAAATTTTGTGGTTCTGGATGTTATATGATAAAAGATGAATTTGATTTCTTAAAATTAAAGAATAAACTTAAAAATAAAATTGAAGATTATGGAAATGCTTTTAATTATAAAGGCATAATGGTATATAGAGATAAAGTAATGTTAAAAGCTGAAAATAAAATTAAAGCAAAAAATTTATATTTGGAATTAATTAATGAAGAAAATGGCTAAAGTGTTTATTGAAAGGGAAAATAGGAATATTAATGTTAAAGCTGGTAATGTGAAAGAGTTATTGAAGAATTTAAATATTAGTAAAGAAGTAGTGTTGGTTGTTAAAAATGGTGTTTTGGTTACTGAAGAGGAAGATTTAAGTGATAATGATAAAGTTGAGTTGATATCTGTTATTTCCGGTGGATAAACTTAAAACAGTTTTTGTCTGTTGCCTTTTTGTTTCATTGTTTAAGCCCGATTTTTTAGTTATATATGATTACCTAAGGAATAAAAAAACACACCCTGAACCTTGTTCTGGATGGACCTGTCAGACAGTAGTTGTTTCCATAATGCTCAATAATCTCTCTTGCCTTGCTGCTTACACAATATATATCCCACTAACCTTATTGCACACCCCCCAGCTTGCTTCGTATAATGCGTCGGCTTTTGCTTCCATAACCGATATTTCTTCCTCAAGATTAATAATGATTTCACACTACGATGAAGCGGTATTTAGTGTGTAATGCGTTTGCTTACATATTCTGAATAGCAGAGTTCCACACTTGCCGAGCCGCGCATTCGTTTATACGTGTTGTTACTGAAAAAACAGGCGTTTTACGAAAGATGATAGAATATTTTTGCTCTTCTGGTTACTTCCCCTAAAGTTTTCTGAAGTATTCCTGATACCTAATCCTTAAAAAGCATAAGGTTTTTTACTGTCGGTGCAAAAAATAGTAACTATTGGGGGCGGAACAGGCCATTTTCAGGTTCTCAGAGGATTAAAAAACTATGAGTGCTTGATTACTGCAGTTGTCAGTGTGGCTGATGATGGAGCACAGGGCGGCACTTCTTCAGGTAGATTAAGGGATGAATACGGTGTTTTGCCACCAGGTGATGCAAGGCAGTGCCTTATCGCGCTTGCTGACGAGCATGAAGGAAAAGTTCTTCGCGAGTTATTCAAGTTCAGGTTCAACGATGACCATAATCTAGGAAATCTCATAATTACCGCGCTCACAAAAATTATGGGCAGTGACGTGCAGGGATTGAAGGAAGCCGCCAAACTGCTTAAAATTGCAGGTAATGTCATTCCTGTCAGCACTGATAACGTTCTGTTGTGCGCAGAAACAATGGAAGGACAGACAATCAAGACACAGTGGACTGTCAGTTATCCTGGAGAAGGAATCCACATAAAGCGAATTTTTTTCAATCAGGATGCTTTCTTGTTTAAGGAAGCTGCCGAAGCATTGAACAATGCTGACAAAATAGTGATTTGCCCTGGCGACCTTTATGGCAGCATTCTTCCTAACTTTCTTGTTAAAGGAATTAAGGAGGCATTGCAGAAAAGCAATGCAATAAAGATTTATGTCTGCAATCTTGTCACCAAACAGGGCAATGAGAACTTCAAGGCAAGTGATTTCGTTCGAGAGGTCGAAAGCTACTCAGGAATTAAACTGGACAAGATAATCCTGAACACGGATAAGCCATCACAAGCAGTGCTAGACAAGTATTTTTCTGAAAAATCAAGGATTGTTGAAGATGACTTAAGCAATGACTCACGCGTTGTGCGCGGCGATTTTGCAGCTGCCTATCCTTCAGAGCCGAAAACAATATTGAGGCACGTCCCTGAAAAGATAGCAAGAGCAATTATTTCTTTGTGATGCTCTTATTCAAAACAAGTGACAGCCCCTACACATGTATTTTATATGACACTAGTGTAAAATTTAATTAGCAAAGCTTAAATTCTGATTTTTTATTGCAATGTTGTGCGGGTGTGTCAGAGCGGCCAAATGAACTAGCTTGAGGTGCTAGTGGCTTAGTGCCTACTAAGGTTCAAAAGAGTTTTCTTTAAAAAAACCTCGTAAAAAAAGATTGAAAGAAAACAACTGAAAGTCCTTACACCCGCAGATTAACTATATCCCTCAACAACAGTATTAATTTCTTCTTCTGAAATTGAACAGCCTCTTAATTTAGTGCCCCATAAGATACCAGATAATAATTCTTTTTTACTGAAATTCCATTTAAATTTGTCAAATAAGCCCTGTTCATAAGCTATAAACAATAATTCTGCAGATCTTATAATTTTTATATTTTTTGTAATTTTCTGAAACAGCTTTAAATTTTCATTATTAATTTTAATTTTACAATGCAGCTTATATTCCAATAATTTTTTTAAGTTTTCAGGATCTTCAATTAATAGTCTAGTAGTTCTTTCATCCACAACTAAGGCATCGGCATTAATTTTTTTGCATAATAGTATAGATGCAAGCTCTCCTTTTTGAAGCAATTGCAGCGGCTTATTAGAGGCTAAAAATATATTGTTGGCATAACTTTCTAAATCTTTAGTATTTATATTTAAACTAGATAGTTTTAAAACATTTTTATTAATATAAGAACTTATTAACATTCCTTCAAAAGCAAATTTTTTTGTATTTAAAGCATTATCCACCAGCTCCTGCTTTACGGAATTAGAGATAATAAACTCTATTTCAAATTTTTTTTTTAATTCTTCTAATATCCCTATTAAGTTATCTGTCACTAAACTAATAACCGGGCCTGCGTCAAAGACTAAGGTTTTCATTTAAATAAGCTCCTTGCAAACTCTATTCTTTTTTTAATATCCATTGAAATATTTAGATTAATGTCTGCTATTCCTGTTTTTCCCAAGTATTCCATTAATTCAAATTGTGAAATCCCTAATAGTTCTGAGGTTCTTCCAACTGAAATGCCATGTTCGTGGATTCTTGAGGCTTTATGGATTCTAGCTTTTTCCATTACTTCAATTATGTAATGCCTTAATTTAAATTCTAATTTATTAATAAAGTAAATTAATGTTTTAGTGGTTTTTGTGTAATTATTTTCATCTTTTCTTTCTAAGTATTTTATTGCATTTTCCAGATATAGCATTAAATTCTTGTAGAAATACTTCCAACTTTTGTAATTTTGGTAGTTTTCCCTTTCAAATATCTTGCTTAATGAGTAAACAATAACTGCTATTTGTATGGAGCTTTCTTCCTGCAGTATACTAGCGTCATGCAGAGTATGATTGCTTAGATCCCTTAGTTTAGTAATATCCAGAGATTTAATAGATTGCTTTACCCCCCTTAAAATATTAAGTATATTTAATCTAACTCTTTCTTCCATTATAAATCAGATAAAAGGATTTAATATAAAGATTTCTGAGAGTTAAAACTGTATTCATAGTTATTATATAGTAGTTAAAATAGGAAGGTTTAAATAGTGCTTTTGAAGAGAAAACAATATGATTAGTAATAAACAACTTGAATGGAATACAATTAACTCTTTTGAATTTGTAAAAGAAGATATAGATAAAATATTCAGACAATTAGAGATGATACAGAAAGAGGTTAAAATATTGAAAGAACATCAAAGATTTATAATGCAGGAGATTATGGATTTGAATAGCAGATTAATAGATAATGAAATTATGAAGAGCTGATATGAAGTTATTTTAGATTATGAGTTATGCACTTATTTTCATGGATTAATAAAGCTTATAAAAGTTAATTTAAAACAATTCTTATTGTGCCGAGGTCGCTTAACCTGGTATAGCGCAAGCCTGGAATAGCTTTTCTTGGAAAAACACTTAAGAAAAGGAATTAAGGGAAATACCCGGTAGCTTGTGTCCGAAAGGACGTGCAGGTTCAAAAGAGTTTTTTCTTTAGGAAAGAAAAACATCGTAAAAAGAAAGAACGTTGAAAGTCCTGCCCTCGGCGCTTCACTCCATAAAATCTTCGATCCAGTCTGCGCCTTTATTTTCCATTTTTACAGAATTTTCCCTGCCACAATAAGGGCATTTACCATAGAAAAGTCCGTTTTTAGTAAAAGCGTATGTGCATTTTGTGCAATAATAGTTTCTTTCTTTTTTGTCTTCTAATTGTTCTTCTTTAATTCCTATCCATTTGGGTTTTTGGACTTCTAATTTTGCCTTATGCTCTTTATTATAACATTCCAGACATATCCAATCTGTCCCTGTTCTATTTGCCTTAACACTATTTGTTGGGACTTTTGTTTTACACTGTGAGCATACGATAGTAGGGGTTTCCATTTTGTTTTCTATTCACAACTTTTAAGTAGAGTTATAATCATTTTAGAGTTTTTAAAACCTTCTAAGCAAGAAATCTCATTCCTTTAGGTCTTGAGAGGAATTGCGTATTTTTGTCAAAAATACGTAAATATTATGACTTTTCTGTAAATATTACGAAAATATTGTAAAGACTAAGAGGTTACTAAAGAGTGTAAAGAAAAGATTAAATATTATAATACAAAAGATTTCCACCTAGTCTATTGACTGGTGGCTAACCGAAATCTATTTCTAATACAAAAATAAAGAAAAAGCGTAGCGTTGGTGCTACGCTACTGTAACTTTACATATAGCGTGAGCTTTATTTCTTAATAAAACTTTGCATCAGGAGAAATGAAAAATGAGAAAAGAAAATCCAGTTAGATACAGCTCTGCAGTTGGCGAAGTGTGGTTGCAAGCAATGTTTAAGGTAAAATACTGCCGTAATATCTTTGATATCAAGGAAGTAAGGGAAGAATGTAGCAGATTATTTGACTAAGCTTCTGGAAAATATGAAATCCCTATAGGTGGTAAGGGCTTTGATTCAAATCATGTGCATATGAAAATAGATATAGGAAATTATTCAAGGCCACAAGTAGCGAAAATGCTGAAAGGCTATGTAACCAGAAAATTATATATTTCATGTGAAAAGAAAAATAACCAATTCATTGGTTAGATGAATTTTCACCCCCCTTGTCAATATAACTTAAATTAGCTTTAATAATAAATTGTTCTACCATATAGCCTTAACAATAGATAAGTGTATAAACTTATCCATATTAGCATAATTATGAATAGAACAGTAAAAATCAAGTTAGAGAATAATAATGATTTAGTTAATACTATCAAAGAATATTCTAAAATAAAACAGCAGATATGTGATTTGGGATTAAAGAAAAGCTCTTTCAACAAAAATAAGTTGCACAAATGGACTTATAAAAAGTTAAAAAAACAATATCCTAATATGCCTACTGGAATATTACAGACTGCAAGAGATGTTGCTTCTGAAATTTTAAAGAGAACTAAACTTAAAAAGAAAATCAATGGCAAAGAATATTCTTCAATGAGATTAGACAAAAGAAATTTAAGAGTTGATATGCTACATAACAAAATTTCAATATCTTCTATTGTAGGAAGAAAGAAATTAACATTCATAGATAATCCTATGACAATAAGATATAAAGACTGCTCTGCTATTGCAGGAACACTTTGTTTTAGAAATAATCAGTTATATCTTAATGTTGTTTTAGAAAAGGATAATCCACCAAAAATAAATCTCGGGGGTATAAAAGTTGAGGATATAATTGGAATAGACAGAGGTATTAATAATATTGTTGTTATGTCCAATAATCAATTCTTTCATTCAAATCATCTTAAAGATGTGAAAGGAAAATATCAATACTTAAAAAAAGTATTGCAGAATAAAGGCACTAAGTCTGCTATTAGAAAACTTCAAAAAATAAGCAGAAAAGAAACACGGTTTGTTTCTGATACGAATCATTGTTTAAGCAAAGCAATTGCTAATAGTGATTTTAAAGTATTTTCAATTGAAGCATTAAACATTAAGACTAAAAAGAAGAATGGAAAAAGATTTAATAAAAAATTAGGTGGTTGGAGCTATAAACAATTTGAAACATTCTTAGATTACAAATTAGAAGCATTGGGAAAAATACTTGTAAAAGTAAATCCTAAACATACAAGTCAAATGTGTTCTAAATGTAATCATATAGAAAAAGCAAATAGAAAAGGAAGTATTTTTAAATGTGTAAATTGTGGATTTGAATTACATTCAGATTTAAATGCTTCAAGAAACATCGCTAATCTCGGTAAATCTGAAATTAGTAGGTTGCAAGTCAATCAACCAATAGTAGTGCCACAGGGTAACTACAAGATTACCAATTCATTGGTAATTAATTGACTTCAATCAAAAGGATTCCAAAAGATTTATATACAATTTTAGTTTTTTCTTTTAAAGAGGTGATCAAAATAGATAATATTCTTTGGCTGAGGGACATTAAGAAGGAAAACATTCCTGAAGTGGGTGGCAAGGGCGCTAACTTAGGGGAAATGTATTCTTTAGACCTGCCTATACCCCCTGCGTTTGCTATAACAACCAGGGTTTATAGAGAGTTTTTAGAGGCTAATAATATTAAAGAAAAGATATATGAAGAATTGAATAATCTAGATGTGGAGAATAATCAGGAACTGCAGAAAAAAGCGGAGAACTGCAGAAATTTAATTTTGAATTCTGAAATGCCTGAAAATCTGAAAATAGAGATTTTAGAGTCTTATGATGCTATGAATGTTAATTCTGATATTTGGAATATCTCAAAGGGCGCATTGGATATTATAAAGACCGGAAGAGATGCTCCTTATGTAGCTGTAAGATCTAGTGCTACGGCAGAAGATCTACCGACAGCGTCATTTGCAGGGGAACAGGCTACATATTTAAATGTTAAAGGAAATAAAAATTTATTAAAAGCGGTTAAAGAATGCTGGGCTTCCTTGTTTACTGCGAGAGCTACTTATTATAGAGTTAAAAATAATTTCCCACATGAAAAAGTTTTTATTGCAGTTATAGTCCAGAAACAAATTCAGTCTGTTGCTTCAGGAGTAATGTTTACTGCTAATCCATCAACTAATAATAAAGAGGAAATTGTAATTGAAGCTGCTTTTGGGCTGGGAGAAACTGTAGTATCCGGGGAAGTAACTCCTGATATGTATATTATTGATAAAGAGAGTTTAACAATTAAAAATAAAACCATAAATCAGCAGGAATTTAAATTAATATTAGACTTGAATACTAATCAAAATGCCAAGAAAAATTTAACTGAAGATGAGGCTAAAAAACAGAAATTAAGTGATTATGATATTATTAAATTAGCTGAGATTGGAAAAAGATTAGAAGAGCATTATGGAAATCCGCAGGATATAGAATTTGCGACTGAGAATTCCAAGATTTACATTGTGCAGACAAGAGCTATTACAACTTTGAAACAAATACAGGATAAAGAGGGAAATATTTCAGATAAAAAAATTTTATTAAAAGGTTTAGCTGCTTCTCCACATGTTGGTTCTGGTAAAGTGAAGATCGTTGAAGATGTGAATGATTTGGATAAGGTTCTGAAGGGTGATGTTTTAGTAACGAAAATGACAAATCCAGACTTTGTTCCTGCGATGAGAAGAGCTTCTGCAATTGTTACTGATGAAGGGGGGATTACTTCCCATGCTGCAATTGTATCAAGAGAATTGGGAATTGCCTGCGTAATTGGAACTCAAACTGCAACTAAAATATTACAAGAAAATCAATTAATTACTGTAGACGGAGTTAAAGGCTTAGTTTATGAAGGTGAACAGGAAATAAAAGAAAAGATTATAGAAGAAAATTATGAACCTTTACCACAATTAGAGACTATAACTAAGATCAAGGTTAATTGTGATATGCCTGAAAGTGTAGAAAATGCTTTAAAACAAAATCCTGATGGTGTAGGCTTATTAAGATTAGAGTTTATAATAGCTGAGGGAAGAACGCATCCTATTAAATATATTAAGGAAAATAGAGATGAAGAATATACTGTTTTAATTAAACAAGGTATAAGGGATATAGCTAAAAGATTTAATCCTAGACCTGTTTGGGTTAGAACTTCAGATATAAGAACCGATGAATACAGAGATCTAGATGGTGGTGAGGAAGAGCCTAAAGAATTTAATCCTATGCTGGGTTTTCATGGAATAAGGAGATCATTAAAAGATATAGGGATTTTAAAGGCTGAATTAAAGGCTATAAAAGAGTTATATGACGAGGGTTTAACTAATATATCTGTAATGCTGCCATTTGTTATTTCGCCTGAAGAAATTAGAAAAACTAAAGAAATTTTAAATGAGATAAATGCTTCAAAGGTTCCATTGGGTGTCATGGTTGAAACTCCTGCTGCTGTCTGGATGATTGAGGATATTTGCAAGGAGGGGATATCTTTTATTTCTTTTGGCACCAATGATTTAACCCAAACTGTATTGGCTGTTGACAGGAATAATGAGAATCTGCAGAATTTATATAATGAATTAAATCCAGCTGTTTTAAGATGCATTAGTTATGTTATTAAGGTTTGCAAGAAATATAATGTTGAGACTTCTATCTGTGGGCAGGCAGGGTCTAATCCTTTAATGGCTGAATTTCTGGTTAAAACAGGGATAGATTCTATTTCTGCTAATATAGATGCTGTTCAGAAGATAAGATTAATAGTATCCAGAGCTGAGAGAAAATTAATGCTGGATGCGGCTAGAATGCATTCAGAATAGCTGTTTAATGAGAGTATAAAACCTATTTTAAGGTGGTTATAAGCATTTAAAACGATGAATTTTAAGTGTTAAAATAGATAGATTTATATATAGTTTGCTACTATATAATAGTAATAATAATCAAATTAAAATTAATAAAAATAGTTTAAAGGAGGAAAATAAAAATGGCAGAAGAAAAAAAGATTCCAAGTTTAGAAGAACAAGTATTTGGTAGATTTGCTGATGTATTAAAAGGTGAATTATCTGTTTCAAAATTAGTTGAAGGGGCTAAGGAGTTACAGGATTTAACAGTTGTCAAATCTGAAGGAAACGTTTCAAGGCTACATCCAGTAAGCGATGCTGAGGTTAGGTCTGTCTTGAATATTCTGTTTCTTGAGAAAGAAGCTGAAAAGGCAGGGAAGAGAATAAACCCTTTGGAAAAAGCCCAAGTTCTTGCGAGATTAGTAAGCACATTGCAGAGAAGTATTTTAGGATCTTATGCAGCAGTTGCTTTTGAAGCACCTACAAATAGACAAGAATTAGCAAAGCAGGATGCTTTGGCAGGAAGCGGATATGACACATTTTTTGGTGAGTCAGTTTATAGATTAGGTGGCTAAACCACTTCATCTTTTTCTTTCTATTATTTTTTTCATTTCTTTCACAAATTCGTCAGATAGAGCTCTGTATTTTTCATAATCCAAACCGGAAATATTAGCAATATCCCTATGGACAATCTGCTTAAAAATTTTAAACATTAATCTCATTATATCTGAATGTTTTTTAGTTGTTAATTTTTTAGTTACCAGATCTCTGTCAATCATATCTGCAACATGATCAGGAGATGGGGGGATTTCACCTTCTGCCATTAAGGCCGCATGCGCTGAATCTACACATGCCCAATATAAATCCATTGTAGCATGCAATAAATGCTCTTTGCTTCTTTGTAATGATGCTGGAGCCATTGTGTAATAGGTGTAGATACTTTCCTGGCTAGGCCTGATTCTGCCTCTATCTAATAAGGCTTGTAATGGATCAAAAAAACCAGTATCAACCAGAGCATAGCCGTATCTTAATATATTAATTGCGACTGGATCCCCCGCCCTTATATAATCCCAAAAACTAGTCCAGCGCATTGATTGAACATGCAATTTATTCGGCTCTATTTCCCACATTATTTTTTCTATTATAACCCTATAAGTCTGGATAATTTCCTTTGTTAAAATAATTGAAACATCATCTATAACTACTAAAATATCTATGTCTCTATTTTCTATAGATGTTCTTTTTACTGTGCTTCCAAAGATTACAACAGCCTTGATTAGTCCGCCAAATTCCTTGTAGGTTCTTTCTGCGAATCTTTTAGCTATCTCAAAGTCTTTTTCAGGAAAAAAATATTTCCTTTTTCTATCCTCTTTTTTTATATCAAACTTCATTATTTCCTCTTTTTTAATAAAATTTAATTATTTAAAGATTCTTTACCATTCAATGTCAGTATAAGTTTGGTCTATTTCTATAATCCCGGTTTTATAATTGCTAATAGTTTGCCAGCATAACAATATTCAATGTCCTTCCATGTTAATATTATCATTCTAATCCTAATCCTGAGTAAAATGGTGAGCCTTTAAATTCTTCTGATGGGGAATATTCACCCACTATTGAAAATGGATTCGTTGTTCTGCCAAAAGAATATGAACCGAAATCACTCCATCCGAAACCAGAACCACCAGGATCAATCCTATAAACCGGGCTGTTTAATGATCTCCAGGATCCTAACAAGGCTTCATGAAGTTTTCCTTCTGGCTGACCACCAACCTCAGCAATCATTACACCCTTGTAGCCTTCTTTTTTTATTTCATCTATAAATTCTCTTACAGGAACATTACCTTCACCTATGGTTAGATGCTCATCGTCATAACCAAAATTATCTGTTAAGTGAACGTGACCAATAATTCCTTCTTTAGCTAATTGTTTCATTTCATTCATCAGCCATTTCTTGAAATCTTCATCATTCCCACTAAAATATTTTCTCCATGTGTAGGCATGGCCAATATCTATTGTTGCTTTAATATGATCATTTGCTACTTTCCATGCTTCATCTTCAGACATGTTTGATTTTAATTTTTCAACCATTGCTTTTCTGCTGGTTTTAATTATTTCTCTTAATTCATCAGGCCTTCCACCATATGTTTCTGCAAAAACATTTTCAGGAGCAATAAAAATAGGTTCTTTCAAATTTTGTTTTTTTTCTTTTGCATAGGCATACATTGCAGCTGTTGCAATGCTATTTGCTGTTCTTTGCAATCCAACTTCTTCTATTGGTTTTGTAGTATCAATTCTATGTTTATTTTCTATAGCTCTGGCTTCATATGATTTTGAAATATTTTCATAGTTTCTTTCCTGGCTATCTATTTTTTTTATTGCTTCTTTTAGTAACTCAACTGGTTTTTGTATTACCTTTTCTTCAAACTCTTTGCTATCCATAGATGGAGCGAAATCTGCAAGAGGCCCTCTTTCACCTGTGGGTCTATAAAATAAATCCCTAGCTTTCCAATTTGCTTCATTAGGATTAACTTTTTTAATATTTTCAATATCGTTATAGTATTCTTTGAACTTATTACCTTGCTTTCTTGCATCTCTGGCAGTTTCTTTATATCTTTCTGCCTCACCACCCTCTAGCGCTACTTCCTTTGCTAGGTAATCTCCATAAACCTCTGCTAAGGTCTTCTGTTTTCCTTCTGCTGTTTTTTGTTCTGCAGCTAATTGACTCAATTTTATAGGTTCTTTTCTCCAGATTATATCCCCTGTAACTTCATCTCTTTTCGGATTTAACCATGGATCTACACCCGGTCCAGCAGCTTCTGGTGCTGCAATAGTTATATCCCCCTTTAAAGCAACAATTTGTCCTGTTTCTTTATGTGCTAATAAAGCTGTTTCAGGTTCACCTTCATATGCCTGAAATTTTTCTTTTCCAAAAACATTTTCCATTCTTACAGGTCTTTGCCATTCTCCTGTGTGAACTACTATTGGGCCGCCTTGAGCAACATCAGCTGCAAAATCAATAGCTTTTTTTAATTCCTGAACTGAATTAGCAGCTACATCTTTATTGAAACCCCCTTCACCAAAACCAGATAAAGGTGGAGCACCAAAACTTGAATGAGTAGTAATCTTAACTTCATTTACTTTTGCTAATTGTCTCATAGCTTCCCTTTCATCTCTTCCATAACTTTCTGGTGTTGGTCTTTGTCCACGTTGGCCTTTACCTGCACCAGAGAAACCTAATTCAACAATAGGAGCACCAACAAAAATATTAGCTCTTAATCCCTGTAATGAATCCCCTATTCCATGAGAAACACCAATTTCTTTTATATCAGCGCTATATTTAACTAGACTATCTTTATCAAGAGCGTGCCAATAACTTCCACCAAATTTTTGTGACATTTTTACCTCTTTTGTTAAATATAATTTATTTTTGTTTATACTTTAATTTATATTTTTCTGATTCTTTTAATATTTCTTCTGAGGATTTAAAGCTTCCTATTCCACTTGTTGAGACACGTGATGTATATTCTGTTTCAGCTTTTGACATATAATCAGGAGTATTTTGTTTTTGTGTGTATGAAACACCTTTTGCTTCTTCCAATTTTTTAGCACCATAAGTTATACCTGCGTTTCTATTTTCTGCTCCAATCTGCCCATACTCAACTATGCCTCCTGTTCTTTTAAGATTAGTATTGCTTTCTGCAACTGCACTTTCTAATGCAGTTTTTTTAACACCCTCTCTCTTTTCTTCTACTTCCTTTACTTGAGTTCTTTGTTGTGAAGGGGATCTTTTCCATAGTTTTAATGCATCTAATTCAGTTTGAGCCTTGCTTTGTATTTCTTCCAGTTTATCATGAATATTTTTGTTTAGTTTTCTTTTTAATAATAATGCTAAGTATCTTAATCTTATGTCAACCGGAACTTTTAACAAGAAATCAAATAACTCTTCCCATGACCTAAATTTTAATTCACTTGCCATAAATTAAAATAGATTCTACAATACTTAAATGTTTTGCTAGTAGTTTCTGAAAATTTTACAAATTTATTGGAATGTTATTCTCACCAAACTTTCTTAATGCATCTTCTACTATCATTACAGTATCTAATCCAAAATGTTTTCTTTTTGCAGATATTTTAGTTTTTTATGCATTATACTAATTGGTATAATTAACTATTGCAGGATTCTGGTTATCTAAGTAGCCTGCAACCCTTGTAACTTCTTGAAAACATCCCATAACAAAAATGCTTTAAACCTGATCATGTCTTTAGCTGCTTGTTCTTCAGCTTTATTATCTCTTACTTCGCCTCTTTTAGTGATGTTCATAGAAGAGAATATATCTTTAAAACCATCTAAAACCTGCTTGAATGGAGTTAAAACACCTTCTGCTTTTTTTTCATCTTTTTTGGTTTCTTCATCCTTAAATGTTTCTCCTGCTTCTTTCAAGTATTTTTTAATTTCATCCATCATTGAATCCATTGCACTATTAACGCTGGCTAATAATTCCAGGTCTTCAGTTGCTTTGCTTTCAACATATTCATTTATCTGCTCCTGAGTTGCCACAAAGGCTTCAATTATAATTTCTGTAGTGCCTAGATGGACCGCTCCTCTCTGGCCTTCTTCCTGGAATGAGATTTGGGGGATAGCAACAGAAATAAATTTAATTCTTAAGACGGGAAAGAATTTTTTGAATTCAGCTTTAAAAGTTTCTTCCTGCTCATAGGTTTTTTGGATAGTGTAGTCTCTTTTTGTGTAAGCCAACAATTCCAGTTCAGTTTTAGAAGTTTCAAATGCCATTACTACATCCGGATCCTGAGTAGTGCCCTGTAGATTTAATTTCCTTAAATTCTGCAAATAAGGCTTAACCCATGAAATATATTCTTTTATAATATGATAATGCTGCCGCATATATTTTAATAAAAATCTTTTTCTGTCGCTTAATTCTTTTTCTGTCTTATCCTTCCATTGATAATATTGGAATAATTTTCTTGATAAAACCTCTTTGACTTTTCTGTTTATTCCTTCTATTCTGCCGACTACTTTGTCTATATCATCTGCATTCTTTGCCCTTATCTTAAAGAATAAATCGGGCAATGTCACAAAACCAACTTCTCTTGCTAATCCATATACTGATGCGGGATTTTTAGCTCCACCTTCTACTAAATCTACCCAGATCCCCTTTAAAGAAATTTCTGCACTTTCCTGATCTTTTTCTTCACCTTTTTTGCTTTTTTCATAATAGCCTAGCCTTTCATCTATAATTCTCAATTCCCTGATTAACTGGAATAAGCCTTTTACCATTTCACTAATGCCCCTTAAATATTGAGATGCTTTTTCCTGCTGAAGTCCTTTTCTTTGCTCTAATGAACCCCAAAACGCACTGCTTTCTGAGGCTCTATAGACATCACCAATTTTTAGAATATTTTCAAAATTAAAGCCGAACCTTGGAGTGTATAAATCCTTTCCAACTCCTCTCAATAAGCCCAGAATTGCAAAATAATAGGATTCAATACCTTTTTGAACATTTTCCAAGACTATTCTATATCTATTGCCTTTTGCATATTTTAAATCAATGGATTTTCCCTCTTTTAATGGATTTGACTCTTTTTTATTTGCTTCTTCTTTTTCCCCAAATAATATATTCCCTATAGAAAACTTCTTTTTCCCCTCTTTTTTCTCTTCAGACATGGCAAAAGTTATATACTAGAATATATTTAATACTTTCGATGGTAGATTTAGAAGCAAAAATCAGATTTATGCTGTCAAAATTCAGGGATTTAATAATGAAGGCTGCGATTGAGATAGTAAAGAGAAGACATCAGGATAAATGCTCATTAGGAGATTCGATAGAGTTAAATGCTAAAATAATTGAAAAAGAATCTAAACTTGAGATAAGTAATAAACAATTAAATAATGAAAGGATATCATATAAAAAAGCAGTATCACAGAATTTTAATGATTTGTATTCTTCCAGTATAGCTAAAACAGAGGTTCAGGTTTCATGCTGCTGCGGACAGAAATTTGTATTAACAAATAAAGATAAGGAATTTCAAAATGAATTAAATAAGGTTCAAAAAATAACTGAAAAACCCAATTATGAGGTTAGACAGCAGAGTGTTCAGGAATATAGAGCGGATAAAAGCTACAAATAAAAACATTTAAAAATAGTTAATTAGAGATTTATTTAATGCCACAAAAAACATTAGTATTATTGAAGCCTGAAGCATTAAAATGGGGTATTGCAGGTGATGTAATAAAAGAATTGTCGAAAACAAAACTAAGATTAGTGGGGGTGAAATTAGTTAAAGTAAGCGAGGAGCTTGCAAAGAAGCATTACAAGGCTCATGAGGGCAAGCCTTTTTTTGAGATTTTGGTAAGACATATAACCGGGCATTTTCATAAGGAAAATGTTCTGGCTTTGGTTTATGCTGGAGAAAATTCTATTAAGATTGTTAGAGATAAGGCGGGAGCTACTGATCCTTCAAAGGCTGAACAAAATACTATAAGGGCTAAATTCGGTAAGCCTAAGATGGAGATAGGTGTTTTTGAAAATGTGGTGCATACGTCTGCAACTCCTGAAGAGGCTGAAGCAGAGATAAAATTATGGTTTAGGTCTGAAGAATTAACTGAAAAAGTCTTTGAGACCAAAAAAATCAGTGTTTGTGTTGAAAGAGAAGCCTGGAAATAGAATAAAATTCAATTAATTTTTTAACCAAAATACATTTAAACTTAATTTCTCTAGATTAAAATATGGGAAAAGAAAAATTACATAAGCTTCCTATATTCACGAGTGCACAGCTTAAGGTAGCTGGCGTTTTTGATCTTTTTAAAATAAGAGAAGTAATAGCAGGAGCTTTTTCTGCAAGAAAATATTTTATGATAGAAAAAGGCAATTCTGTTAGAATACTGCCGGAGGGAAAGGAATATGAGATGGAGTTCAGCGGTTCTAAAAAAGTTGATAATTATGTAAAATTCAGCATTACAGTAAAATTTTTGATACAGAATTTCAATGAAGTAGATGTGGATGGAAAAATCCTTGGGTCAGGAATAGCAACCATATCTTTTACTTCTCAAGTAGAAAAGGACTGGAAAAACATATTTGGAAGGCAAGGGTTTAAAAATTTAATAAGGGAAGTATATGAAAAATATATCATACCTGATAGATTAATAAGCAGAGAAGTTGAGCTATATAGGGAAACAACTGACATAATGAATGCTGCTAAGGATGCGATGGAGATGTATAAATGAATTTTATCGTAAAAAGAAATAGTTTAATGAAAATTGTAGAAGAATAGAAATGGTAAGAGCTTATATGTTACCTGAGGGGTATAAAGTAAAAGGCACTAATGTAGTTTTTAATTTAGAAGAAATATATAAATTTTGCATGAGGTGGTTTGATCATAATGGATGGAGCTGGAAGGAAATAAGCTACAGGGATTCAACAAGACCTGATGGTGGAAAAGTCATAGAGTTTAATTGGGAGGCTGATAAAGAATTTGACAGGTATATTAGTTTTGTAGTAACTATGGATGTTTTAATTATCGCTAAGAAGATTGAACTTGAAGAAGATGGAAAGAAGCTAGAAAGACTTAAGGGCTTAATGGAATTTAATTTCTCAGCTTATCTCGACAAAAAAGAAGACTTTTTTGGAAAAGGCAATTTTGGAAAACAATTAAGAAGATTGTATGAGAAATATATAATAAGAAGCAAGGTAGAAGATGCAGAAGAGGCATTATTGAGAGACGTCATGGAATTAATAAATGAAATAAAAGCATTCATGAATCTACACGTGGTAGGATGAAATATTTAAAATCATTATCAATAATTTTATTTGTAGTTTTAGCAGATCAGATAACAAAATATTTATTTAAAGGCAAAACTATTGAACTGATTAAGAATGTTTTAAGCCTAAATTATACGACAAATACAGGCGCTGCTTTTGGGATATTTAAAGGTTATAATTTAATATTAATCATTGTAACTATAATTGTTATAGTATTGTGCTTTAAATGGATTAAGAAAAAAGAATTTCATTATTTGCCATTAAGCTTTATTATTGGCGGCGCTATGGGGAATTTAATTGATAGATTATTATTTGGATATGTTCGTGATTTCATAGATTTTAAGATATGGCCTGTTTTTAATTTAGCAGATTCGTTTATCACTATTGCTATTATTTTGATAATCTACAAAAAAATTAAAAAATAATTATTTTCCTAACTTCTTAACTGCAACTAAAACTACTATAATCAAGGCAAGTAAGACTGTAATGAATCTTATTATTGGCGACATTTCTGAGAAATATCTTATTACACCTGTTAAAAGATTTAAAATTCCACCATAAATAAATCCAGTTCCTATAAAATCCAGTTTAAAATACATTCCAATTAAGATTAAAATTACACCTGCTATTATATGAAAAATGAAAACAGTTCTGTCATACGGCTTTCTGGCATTTTCAAAATCTTTATTGCAGTAATTGCATTCTTTATAATTTCTACATCCTTCTTTATTAAACTCGTAGACAGGCATTCCCTTATTTAATGAACATTGATATTCTTCATTTGATTGGGAATAATCGCAGACTTTTCCAGGCATGGTTTCTTTAGGGTAAGCTGGTTCAGGAGTAAATTTACAGAACTCATCATATTTAGGGGATTTGTAGAATGCTTCTATGCCAAGTGTTATAACTAATAAAGACAAAACTGCTATTGCAATCAAAGATGCGATTCTTTTAAAGTTTTGCATAAAAATAATTAAGTAATTGCTATTTAAAAAGATTTTTATAAGTTAAAATAAGTTTTCAAGTATGCTCTAAAATAACCAAATAAACCTCCTAAAGATGACCCTTCTGCTTTTTGTGTTTGCATTTTTTCAGATGGGACTACAGGGAATCCCCCTGCAAATGGTAAAGGATCTCTATCTTTTCTAATATCTTCAACAGTTTCCAACACTTTACCGGGTTTTAATTCTTTTTCAACAGTTTTGGTTTCAATTACAGCTTCTACATCTTCAGTCATAACTTCAAGTGTTTCTAATCCATCAGGGTTTATTCTTTCCAAAGCAGGTGTTTCTTCTTTTGATTCTGCCAGCTCTCCAGTTATATTTGTCCTAGGTAAACCATTTAGGAGACCCAAAAAAGAGCCAGTTTTAACGGGATTCCCTTTATCATCTTGATCTCCTGTTGGGGCCATTACATAGAATGTTTTTGGTTGATATGTAGGGGTTAACAAATTTTCTAAACCAAATCTTTTAGCTATTTCAGAAATAAACTTCTTTGGAAATACAGAAAAATCATTATCTGGGTCTAGAACAACTTCGGTATCAATCTGATGAAAACCTTGTTTAACACACAATTCAAGGAGCTTTTTTACTACTTCGGATTGGTCTAAATGTGATGCAGTCCTATCTTTAGCACCTGTTTCTTTAACTAATGGTGCGATAGAATTAAGCCTGCTCTGAATATATAATTTTTTTATAGCTTCTGTTATATCTTTTGGATTGATTGGTTCGCAATTCCCTTTAATTGCTTTTAATCCCCAGTTAAACCATGGATCTTCATCTTCTCCAAGTTGTTTCACGCTGTCTTCTAGATTTTTAATAGTTGATCCTTCTTGTTCAGCTATATTGTGATAAAACCAAGGAGTTAACCTAAAATATGGAGGAACTGCTCTGCCTAAAATTAAATATCCTTCCATATCTTTATCTGGCGCATTAAAATAAAAAACATTTCCTCCACAAAATGGTGCAGCTATTCCTAGAAGATCAACAGGAAAAGAGAAATTCCCACTATGTAGAGCTATTAATTTTTCTTCTTTCTTAAATTCAGCGTAACCATCTTTTAAACCTTCTGCACTTATAAATGTCGGAAAAAGCACATTTGATCCGGATATATCTATTTTTCCTTCTGGATCAATAACCCCGAGATATTGCTCTGAAGAAGTTCCACCAGAAGATGGTTTATCATCTTCATTTGTTTTAATTACTAATAAGACATAAGGAAAAGCAGGATCAGCAATATTCTTCTCTAAGTGTCTGTAATTAATTTGAAATTGTTCTCTATTAAAATCCTGGTCTTGTTTTTCAAGAAACTCCTCTAGATTTTGCATAAATTAACACAAAAAAGAAGGTATTTAAAAAGCATTTGTATGATTGATTGTATATGACAGAAACTAAAATCTATGAAGCTTATAATCTTCTTTTAAAATCATTTGGTAGACAGGGATGGTGGCCTAGATTTGATAATAATAGATTCATTTACAATAAAGACTTTAAAAATTCTAAACCTTCTGAAGATGAGGCTTTTGTTATTTCTATATCTGCTATTTTGGCTCAAAATACTAACTGGAAAAATGTTGAGAAAGCAGTGATTAATCTAAATAAAGAGAATTTATTGTCTAAAGAAGCTTTATTAAAAATTGATGTTGGTAAACTAGCTGGATTAATAAAACCTGCAGGATATTTTAACCAGAAAGCTAAAAAAATTAAAGAGTTTTTAAAATTTAATAAGGAAATCTCAAGAGAAAATTTATTAGAAATCTGGGGTGTGGGGGAAGAAACTGCTGATTCGATATTATTGTATGCTTATAATTTTCCAATATTTGTAATAGATGCTTATACTAAAAGAATATTTAACCGAATTGGATTTAAGTTAAAAAATTATAAGGAATTTCAAGAGTTATTTCATAAGAATTTAGTTAAAGATTATAAATTATTTAATGAGTATCACGCTTTATTAGTAGAATTAGCTAAAAGAAATTGCAGGAAAGTTCCAATATGTGGTAATTGTCCTTTAAATCAGGTTTGTGAGAAGTTAATTTAATTCAACATTATATTTAACTAATCTTGTTTTATCTAAAGAATTTTTCAGAACCCCGTTTAAAATAAATCCTGAGCCATAGAAATCGTTTTTATGCTTTATTATATACAAGCCATTATTTAAATTAATTCTAATATCTTTACCTTTAACCCATTCTTGTATTTGTTTAGAATCTAAGTTAGCTATGTTCTTAACTGAATTTCCAATTAACTGGGAACCTTCAACTGTAAAAATAAAACCCCTTGATAAGTAACCGATTAACAAACCAGCACCTTTAATTCTGAAGTCTTTTAGGTTAATTTTATCATAGTCCTTTGTAACTAGAAAAACATTATTGTCTTTGTCCATGAATAAGGCTAATTTACCTAATATTTTATTTGAATTACAATTATAATCCTTATCTATTCTTTGGAATAAGTCATTTTTGCCTGATTTTCTTAAGAGATTCATAATAACCTTTAAAAACAATCTTTATTTAAAGCTTTATGAAAGAGCTTTCTTAAGAAGAAACCTCGGAAAGAACATGAGAGATAAAATAAAAGAATTAACAATAATAAATGCTGTAAGATATGGCGGGAAGGCTAATGAAGGCTCTGTATTAGGAATGATATTAAGCCAAAATCCAGAATTAAAATCTAAAATCCAAGAGTTAAAAAAAGACATTAAAGAAGAGGTTAAAAAAATAAATAAATTAAGCTTAAAACAACAGGAAGAATTATTAAAGAAAATATATCCTAAGGAATTTAAGAAAGAAAAGCCACATATTAAGAAAGGATTAACTGAATTAAAAAATGTTCCTAAGAAGCCTGTTTTTAGATTAGCTCCTTCACCATCAGGACCATTGCATATAGGACATACAATTGGATTATTGCTGAACTCAGAATATGCTAAAAAATATAAAGGCAAATTTATTTTAAGGATTGAAGATACGAATCCGGAAAATATTCTGCCAGAAGCCTATAACATGATTGTAGAGGAAGTAAAATGGTTGACAAATTCAGATCCAGAGGTTCAGATTCAATCGGATAATATGCAGTTATATTATGAAAAAGCTGATCAGCTGATAAAATTAGGAAAGGCTTATGTTTGCAATTGTTCTCAAGCAGAATTTAAGGCTTTGGTGGATAAATCAAAACCATGCCCCTGTAGAAATTTAAAAATTGAAGATAACATGAGAAGATGGATGAAAATGTTTAAAGATGCTGAGAATTATGTGCTAAGAATTAAAACTGATTTAAATGATAAGAACCCTGCCTTGAGAGAATGGCCTGCTTTTAGAATTTTAGATACAGAACATCCAAGAAGGGGAAAAGAATATAGAGTATGGCCTTTAATGAATTTTGCCGTTGCTATAGATGATTATGAATCCGGAATTAATTATGTTATAAAAGGAAAAGATCATATAGTAAATACAGAGAGGCAGAAATGGATTTACAAGCATTTTAATTTACCAGTTCCACAATATGTGCATTATGGAAAGATACAATTCACGGATTTAAAATTAAAAACTTCATTAATAAAACAAGGAATAAAAGAGGGGAAATTTAGCGGCTGGGATGATATAAAACTGCCAACAGTAGAGGCTCTTAAAAGAAGAGGTATCAAACAAGAGGCTTTTGTTAGATTAGTTCATGAGATGGGGCCTAATCCTGTAGATAAAAAATTAAGATCCAAGGATTTTTTAGAGCTATTGTTCCATTTTAATAAAGAATTGATTGATTTTAAAACTGATAGGTATTTCTTTGTTGAAGAACCTAAATTAATATGTATTAAAAACACGCCTAAATTAGAGGTTAGATTACCATGTCATCCCAGTAAAAAGGATAGGTTTAGATTATTTAAAACTAAAGATAAGGTATACATACAGGATAAGCTGGAAAAGAATAAAGAATACAGGCTAATAGGTGCTTTTAATTTTAAAAATTTGAAATTTACTTCTTTGGAGCATAAGAAGGATGATAAAATAAAATTAATACACTGGCTGCCTGAAAGTAAAGATTTAATCAGGGTTGAAGTTTTAATGCCAGATGGAAGTTTAAAGAATGGTTTGGCAGAAGAAGGAATAAAGGATTTAAAATTAAATACAATTATACAGTTTCAGAGGTTTGGCTTCTGCAAGTTAGATTCTATTAAAAACAATATTTATATGTTCCGGTATATGCACAATTAATCACTTTAAAGTAGTTTTTTTGAATAGAAATCTTTATAAGTGATTATATTATAACTACAAGCAATACTTTAAAGAGGTGAAAAAAGTGGAAGAAAAATATTTATTAGCTTTATTTGTGGTGGTAGTAGCTTTATCTTTTTTATTTACAAGTGGCGGTAATTTAAGTGGTAATGTAGTTGGAATTGACTGCACTCAAAATGGGCAGGAAGCAGTGATAAATAATTATGATGACAACATAGATGCAGGAACTTATGCAGTATGTGAGGATTATAGATGGGAATCATATCAATGTGATGCAGGTGAAAGAGCATTTTTAGGGAGTGGGAGTGTTGTCCAATGTGTTCAAAGTAATGTAAATGTGAGGGCATAATTAACAAAGAGGTGAAAAAAGTGGAAGAAAAATATTTATATACAATAGCAATAATTGTGATATTTGCAGGATTTTTATTTACTAGTGTAGGGACTTATACTGGTAGAGTATCAAGCATTGAGCAGGATGAGGGGCAGGATAGAGAGATAGCTGAGCAGTATGTTAGCAGTGCTGCTGGTTGTTTACCATCTGAAGAGGGAATGGAAAGTGTAGTAGACCAAGATAATGGTGCATATGAAGTATGTGTTGATGGCAGCAGAGTAGAAAAATATTGTCATCCTGGTGAACAAGCCCTACAAAGAGGGGATTATGTTGTGTGTTTAGCATAGTTTTTCTTTAGGAAAAACTCTTTTTATTTTTTACTTAATAGTGGTTTTTAACAATAGAAATATTTATATATGCTAGATAAATAATAGTATTAACGTTTAAATAAACACTCAAGAGGTGAAAAAAAGTGGAAGAAAAATATTTATACACAATAGCAATAATTGTGATATTTGCAGGATTTTTATTTACTAGTGTAGGGACTTATACTGGAAGACCAGTGGTGGATGTGGCTCCTACTTTAAGAGCAGATTATTCCAGTGATTCAAGAAGCAGTGTTACAGAGGGATTTAGTGGTCAACCTAAGAGTCAGCCTAAACAAGTTGTAGGTGCAGGTAATAATGAATGTTTAGATGTTGAAGAGGGTAATCAGCATGTTATTGACAGGGCAAGGGGATTATATGTAACATGTTCAAACGGAGAATGGGTAACACAAAGTTGTCCTGAAAACAATATTGCAATGCAAAGGATAGATGGTGTATCCTGTGCAGTATCTGAATACACAAATTAGATACTCTTTCTTTTTTATATTTTTCTTTATATATAACACAGGATAGTTATCTTATTATAATCAAGGGCTAATTCTTTAATAGATGAAATTTGCACATATATCTGACTGCCATATAGGAGGCTGGATAGAAGAAAAATTAAAGGAACTGGGCATTAATGCTTTTAAAACAGCAGTTAATATCTGCTTAAAAGAAAATGTTGATTTTGTTATAATAGCTGGGGATTTATTTAATACAGCTATACCACAGATTGATCTAATAAAACAGGCTACAGTGGAATTAAAGCGGTTGAAAGATGAAAATATAGGCATTTACTTAGTGCCTGGATCTCATGATTTCTCTCCTTCAGGAAAAACTATATTAGATGTTTTTGAGAAGGCTGGATTAGTTACAAATGTTTATAGACAATTTGAAAATAATTTAAAATTTACAATAGATAAAAAAACAAATACAAAAATAACTGGAATGCTGGGATTAAGGGCTTCTTTAGAGCTTTCAAGATTTGATAATTTAAATAAGGAAGAATTAGAAAGAGAAGAGGGATTTAAGATATTTATTCTGCATTCAGGAATTACTGAATTTATGCCATCAAATTTACCATTTACTGCTTTATCTTTGGGATTATTGCCTAAAAATTTTAATTATTATGCTGCAGGGCACGTTCATTATGTTTTTACCAAGGAAATCGGAAAAAACTCTATAGTAGCTTATCCAGGGCCTTTATTCCCTAATAATTTTAGCGAATTAGAGAGTTTAGAACATGGGGGGTTTTATATTGTGGATGAGAAGTTAAATATTAAAAGAGAAGAAATTAAATTAAAAGAAGTATTAAAAGTTAAGATTAATGCAGATAATAAAAGCCCTTATCAGATAGAAGAAGAATTAAAAAATGTAAAAGACGTAAAAGATAAAATTGTTTTAATAAGAGTTGAGGGTGGATTAAAAGAAGGGAATCCATCAGATATTAATTTTAATTTGAATAATTTAAAGGATGCTTATATAGTTTTAAAGAATACAGGAAAATTAACTTCTAAAGAATATGAAGAGATTAAGGTTGAAGATAAGGTTGAAGATATAGAATTAAGAGTTATAGAAGAGAATAAGGAATTAATTAATGATTTTAAGATTAGTGAAGTAATAAATCTGCTTAATATTATGAATAAAGAAAAAGAAGAGGGTGAAACTGTAAATGATTTTGAAAATAGGTTAAAAGAAGATGTAAAAAATGGATTAAAAATAATGGATTTATTTGAAAATGAAAATTAATTCAATAATGCTAAAAAATATAAGAAGTTTTGTAGACCAGGAGATTATCTTTAATAAAGGGATAACCCTATTGTCAGGAGATATAGGCTCTGGGAAATCTACTGTTTTATTAGGATTATGCTTTGCATTATTTGGGATAAGCAGGGGTTTCCTGACAGGAAATGCGATATTAAGAAACGGTGAAAGCGATGGATTAGTAAGATTAAATTTTTCAATTGATGATAAAGACATAATAATTGAAAGGAAATTAAAAAGAGACTCTAATATAAATCAAATGCCTGGGAAGATAGTTATAAACAATGAAGAGAATGTTAAAACACCAGTAGAGTTGAAGCAAATCATATTAGAATTATTAAATTACCCCAAAGAGTATTTAACTAAATCCAAAGATTTAATTTTTTATTATACGGTTTTTACACCACAGGAAGAGATGAAAAGCATATTATTAGGGGATAAAGAATTAAGATTGGAAACTTTAAGAAAGGTTTTTGGAATAGATAAATACAGCAGAATAAAGGAAAATACCATAATTTTTTCAAGAGTGTTAAGGGAAAGAAGAGAAGAGTTAAAGGGATTTATTTCTGACTTAGAATACAAAGAAGAAGATCTCAGAATGTTAAAAAACAAGAAAGAGGAATTAGAAAAAGTGCTGAAGCCTGTTATGAAAGAAATAGAACTAAAATACGGGGAATTAAAGGATGCTGATAACTCTTTAAATGTTATGGAAGAGAAATTAAAATCCTTAAGAGAAATTAAAAGTTTAGCTAATGTTACAAATAATAACATAAAAAATATGGAATTGCAAATTGAAAAATTGTCAGATAATAAGAATAATTTAAAGATTAAAATAGAAAATTTAGAGAAAGAATTAAGATTAGATAATAAAATTGATAATAAGATTATTGAAAACATTGAGAATGAAAGGATTGTTTTAAGGAATTTAATCAATAACCGGGCTTTAATAACTGAAAATATGGGGAAAATTAAGGCTAATATAAGGGCTTCTGAAGAGATTATAGACCAGATTAAAACCATTGATAACTGCCCTTTATGTTTTCAGAAGGTTGGACATGCCCACAAATCTTCTATAACTGACCAGCAATTTAAGATTATAGTGGATTCTAAAATAAGATTAAACCAGCTAATAAATGACCTTTCCAGGATTTCTGAAGAGATAAACAAAAAAGATATGTGGGTGCAGGATTTAAATGAGCAAAAGTCCAGATATGAATTAATTAAATTTAAGAATGAGAGCCTAGGAGATTTTAATGATGGTTTTAACCTTCTTAAAGAACAAATTAATGTTTCTGAGAAGGAAATTAAAGAGCTTAAGGAGAAAAATTTGGAATTAAACGAAAAATTATCAGATTACAGCAATATTGAAAATGAATTCCTGGAAATAAGAAAAAGATTAGAAGACTTAAGATATGAAGAGAAAAAATTATTAATAAAACAGCAGGCAATAAAGAGCGATATAGAAAATAACGAGATATTTATTATCAAAATAACTGAAGAGATAAATGTTAAAAAAGAAGCTAAGAAAAAATTGGATAGGATTATAAGGCTAAATGAATTCTTTTCAAATTCCTTAATTACTATAACAAGTGCAATTGAGAAGACAGTAATGTTAAAGTTAAACCAGGAATTTAACAGTTTTTTCCAGAGGTTTTTTTCCTTATTAATAAACAGCGAGAATATAAATGTTAAATTGAATTACGAGTTTACTCCTTTAATAATCCAAAATGGGTATGATATTGAATATACTAATTTATCAGGTGGTGAGAAGACTGCTGTTGCCCTGGCTTATAGATTAGCATTAAATAAAGTATTAAATACGATATATTCCACTATAAAAACAAATAATTTGATTATATTAGATGAGCCTACTGACGGATTTTCTGAAGAGCAGTTAGACAAGTTAAGAGATGTAATAAAAGAATTAAATGCTGAACAGATTATAATAGTATCACATGAAAGCAAGATAGAAAGCTTTGCTGAAAATATAATAAGATTAGAGAAAACAGGACATGTATCGCAGGTTTATAATATTTAAATTATTTTAAAACAGTTCTTTATTATTTAAGTAAAAAGATGCTAAGCTATCCCCTTTTCCACCTGATAATTTGTAGAGTTGCCATGCATCTGCTACTTTTTGCCGCCATTCGTAATGTGCTTCTTTATCTGTTGGATTTTTTAAATTCCTGCTTTTGATTGTTTTAGCGAGATGTGTAACTAGTCTTTCAAGCTCATTTCTTTCAGGATATTCTTTTGTAAGGCCTTGTAAAATTCTAATTCTATCTGAAAATATATCTATTGCATTTGGCATAATTTAACATCGAGATTAGTATTTAAATAATTTTGGGATATGTAAATTAATGATTAATTTTCCAAAACCTTTTCCCTTATAGACGCTTTAATTCCATCTATTGTATAGCCGCCAAGATTATCTGAAAAGAAATATACCCACTCTTTACAACCATGTTCTGTTGTTGTTTTAATTTCAATTGGTTTAATACCATATAATATACAGAAGGCTTCTATTCTGCCTAAGTCTTGCATTAAGGAATGTTCAAGTTTCATTTTTTATTTCTACTACTTTTTTCCTAGATTTTAATCCTATGATTATATTAATATTGCTCTTTTTAGTGTTAAAATGTTTTGCCAGTAATTGAATTAAAGCTTTATTCGCTTTTCCTTCTAAAGCCCTGGATTTAAGACAGACTTTTAATCTGTTTTCTTCCTGGATTACTTTTTCCTGCTTTGAGTTTGGAATTACTTTAATGTTTAATTTCATTATAAAAATAAGAAAAGAAGTAAATATAAAGTTTATTATCCAAAATGTTTAAAACCCCGAGAATTTATCTAAATTCATGCCAACTAATACAACTGTAGGATATCAATTAGCAGAGCAGAATTTTGCCAAAGCAGAAACCAATGAGGAAAAGTTACAGGCTTTGAAGAAGATGCTATCTGAAGCTCCTACCCACAAAGGTGGAGAGGTGTTAAGGGCTGAGATAAAAAAAAGGATGGCTAGATATAAGGAATTAATACTCAAAGAAAAAATTCAAAAAAAGAAGGGTGGGGGGAAACATGGCTTCAGCTTAAAAAAGGATGGTGCTGCAACTGTTTGTTTTATAGGCACAACAAATACAGGCAAAAGTTATATTTTAAAAAAATTAACAAATGCAGATGTTGAGATATCTGAATCAGAGTTTACAACTAAAAAACCAGAAATAGGGATGATGGATTATTCTGGAATTAAAGTCCAGGTTGTTGAATTGCCATCTATAGTTGAAAATTACAGCAAGAAAAAAGAAGGACCTGCTTATATATCTATTATAAAACAAGTAGAATTACTAGTAATATTTTTTAATACTCCGGAAGAAAAGCAATTAATAGATAAAGAATTAATAAAAAATGAGGTAGACACAAGACAAACGGTTTTTAATAATGAAGAATCAATAAAAGATTTAATTTGGAGAAATATTGGTTTGATTAAAGTGTTTACAAAACAGCCCGGAAAAAAAGTTGAAGATATAGCAATTGCTTTGAAGGTTAATTCCAATGTAAAAGATTTAGCTGAATTAGTTCATAAGGATTTTTTAAAGAAATTTAAATATGCCCGAATCTGGGGAAAAAGTGTAAAATTTAAAGGACAGATGGGTGGTTTAAGCCATAAATTAGAAGATAATGATATAGTAGAGTTTCATGTTAAATAAGCTGTGCAAATGGAAATGAAATTGGTAAATAAGCTGTGCAAATGAAATTGGGATCGTATTTACTAAATGCTTCTTTTACCCTTTCTATGTCTGGTTGATCAACATTCCGCATGTGAACTTCTTTCAAAGCTTTTATATTTACGCTTTTAGGGATTAGTATTTGGGGGATATTCAGATTAATTTTTAGGTCTGTTTCTACTGCTAAAACCAAACCATTAATTCCTCTTATATCTAATAAAGCTGAAGCTAAATCAGGTCTTACAAAAACATTTCTAACTCTTTGTTCAAATTCCCTTTCATTATATTGTCCTTTTAATCCCTCTATAGCTAATTCTTCAAAACTTTTGCCACTATTAATTTCCATTGCAAGTTTATTTTTAGCATCTGGTTTATGGTGGGTTTTTAAGAATTCTATCTCCTCTTCCAAAGGCGATAAAATCGCTCCTCTATTCGCTATTTTAATTGCCTCACCAACATAGGCCCCATAATAAATCATTACCATATATCTAAATAGAATAAGCCCTTTTTAAATCTTTCTATATTTTTACTACTTTAAAGTAATTTTAATAAACCTACAGGGAAGGATATAACTGTTTTTGAGGCTATTTTAGAAATTTTTCAATTCTATCCATTGCTTTTTCTATTAATTCAAATTTAGCAGCGTAAGAACATCTGATAAAACCCTCTCCAAACCTACCAAATTCTGTTCCAGGGATAACTGCTACTTTGGCTTTATTTAATAATTCTTTAGCAAATGTTAGACTTGATTTATCTGTAACTTTTGTAATATTTGAAAAAGTATAAAAAGCACCATCCGGCATTTTAGTTTTTAATCCAGTTTCATTTAATCTTCCAACAATAAATCTTCTTCTTCTGTCATATTCCTTCTTCATTTCTTCTATGTATTTGTAGGGTAATTTTAAGGCTTCAATGCCGACTAGCTGCGAGATTGTAGGCGGGGAAATTGTAATATAATGAACTGATTTAGCCATTGCGCTTATTATCTCTTCAGGACCAACTGCATAACCTAATCTAAAACCACACATTGCATAAGATTTTGAAAAAGTATAAAAAGAAACTACATAGTCCTGCATTCCATTTAATGAACCAATTGAAATATGCTCTTTGCCGTAAATTAAATCTTCATAGGCTTCATCTGAAAATATATAGAGATCATTCTCTCTTGCTATCTCTGCTATTTCTTCTAGGACTTTTTTGGATAAAACATTGCCAGTTGGATTTGAGGGGGAATTAATTAATATAACTTTAGTCTTTTTCTTGTCTATTAATTCTCTAATTTTATTTGGATCTATTTCAAAATTATTTTCTTCTTCTAGTTTTACATATAAAGGAACTCCATTGACTAATTCTATTGCCGGGATATAACCTAAGTAGCCCGGATTTGGCAGTATTACTTCCTCAGAAGGATCTAACGCAGCCAAAAAACCAGAAAATAATGCTTCTTGAGAACCGCAGGTTACTAATATATTGTTTAGATCTGCATTAATTTTATTTTTCTTTTTTAATTTATTAATTATTAACTCTTTTAAATCTGTTCTTCCTGTTGTTGAAGAATAATGTGATAATTTATTTTTTTTATAATCTGAGGCTATTTTTTTTATTGCCTGTATTAAAGGCAGGGGAGCATCAAAATCAGGTTCACCCAGGCTAATTGAAATTATTTCCTTATGTTCTGAAGAAATTTCAGATAACCTGCCTAGAATTGAATCCGGCAATTCCAGCTCTCTTTCAGAAATATCTCTCATGTTACCTCCTTTGATGAAGAAATTTATACTTAATAAATGTTCCCATGAATCAAAAAATATAGACTACATAATGATTATGGCTATGAACTTTAATTTTCCCAACCTTTAAAATATTTTGCTAATGTAGGTGTAGGTCCTGTTTGAAGATTATAGTTGCTAACCATCATTTCGCCTTCTCTCATTAAACCATAAACAACATCAGGGGGAGCCGCCACACGATCAATAATAGCTTTAGATACTTCTTGTCTATGAAAAACGGTAAGTGATTGATTCCCCAAGACTCTTACTTCCAGTGTTATAGGTTTACCCCTACTTTCTTTTTCAATATATTCAATCTTTCTGTTTTTATTAATTACATGCATTGTTCCCCAATAAGGATCAATAAAACCAGCAAAGTGAGCTCTTAAATAATCATTCATTGTAGGATCTTGGGTTACTAAAGTCCCGCATAATGTTCCCGGCAATCTAAAACATTCATTTGTGGCTAATATATAAAAATTACCGGGTTCTAGAGTTAATTCTTCTGTTTCATATATTGGCTCAAAATATTCTTTAGGATCTAACTTTCTTAGTCTTGGGACTTTTGCTCCAGCTATTAATTCAATAGGTCTAGGGGGTAATTTTTTGCTTTATAACCGACTATTCTTTTTTCATTACCCTCCCTTAGATTTAATGTAAAGATTATTCCTGGTTTACCTGTGCCTAGGCTATGTATTCTTAACTCTTTATCATCTAATGG
>JAHFIJ010000041.1 GCA_023246445.1 Candidatus Woesearchaeota archaeon | reverse complement strand
ATACGGTTCTTGAAGATCAGCAGGTTAGAAATTACAGTTTAGGTGCTTCAGGGGGGAGGATTATAATCAGAAGAACAGGTTATGGTGAAGCTAAATTCTTAGAGGCAATTAATGGCTCCGGCTCAAATTTTAGTGCAGATATTGCGATAGAGAATAATTCGATTAATGTTCAGTCTACAACAAATACAGGATTTAATAGAAGTGCAATGCTAACAATTTATGGAACACCAAGTCAGGGAATTTATAGCCCTGTTATGTTGAGGAATGGAATTAAATGTGATAATTCAACTAACCCAACTTGCTTAAATCTTACTTCATTAATTGCAGAAACTGTTATTTTCAATGTTACATCTTTTACTAATTATAGTATTGGGGAGGGGAATACTTTACCTAATTTAACTAGACCTGTAATTACTCCTGCTATCCCGGTTGATACAGATACATTAAATTCATCTTCTACTATAACTGATGCTGATGCGGGGGATAAAGTGAATGTGACGATTACTTGGTTTAGGAATAATGCAGTTATAAGAACAGCTCAAAGAACAAATCATGCGAATAATACAATAGCTTCTGACGCTTTAACCCCGGGAAATTTTACTGCGGGCGATGTGATATTGGCACAGTATAATGTTTCACAAGGTTCTTCTTCAAGTATATACTCAAATTCTACTTCAGTTACTATAAGCGCTTCTTCACAACCTCAACAAGAGAAGGTAACTACTGAACCTCCTGAAGAACAGATTACTATTCCTAATTTTGTAACAACTGAAGTTGGTCCTGCTGAGCAGCCAGTTAGTCAGATAGAAACAACTGTTGTAGGAACAACTGAGCAAATACCATTAACTACCGTATCTGAGTCAGTATCTTTGGATAGTTTTGTTGGGGTTCCTCAATTGGCACCATCTGAAGTAATGCCTTTACGAATTTCTTTTGAAGAAGGAGTTGCAACTATTAATTTAGAAGGAAGATCTGTTTTAACTTTCAATACTGAAGAAGCGAATCCAAACTACAATTTGCAGACTTTAACAGCTGCACCATTAACTACTTCGGAAGAAAATGTGCAGGAATTACATATTTTAATAAATAATCTGCCTTCACAAATTCAATTAGTGGCTGAGGTTATGCAAGATCCTTTGATTTCTACACAGGAGATTTTAGAACAAATATCTGATGCTGAACAAGTTAAAAATGTTTTAATAGATAATGCTCCAGTAATCCAGGAAAAATTGGAGAATACTGCGCAGCAATTAGAGAAAGTGCAGGAGCAATTTAGCGAGGTTTCTCAAGAGGTAACTACCAAGATAGAAAATGCAAAAGAAGCACAGAATGAGATCAGAATATTGCAAAATAATTTTAATGACATTTCAAATTCAGTAGAAACGGTAAATAATCTGATTTCTGAAACTGATAAAACCATAGGTGAATCCCAGACTGAGCTGGCAGTTTCCAATGCTATTTTGACACAATCTAAGAATGAAATTGAAAATGTTGAGGGTGATATTGCAGCGATTGAAGAGAGCATATCAGGAATTGAAAATAATATACAAACTTTATCGTCTGATGAATTGAAAAATGAATTATCTGAGATTAATAGTGAAATTAAGAAATCTGAAGTTGAAGTAAACCTTGCAGTATCGGAAATTAATGAGATAAAAGATGACGTAATTAATGTGAAGGGTGTGATTGAAGAAAGCAATGAACAGATACAAGAAATTATATTAAAAGAAGCTGAAATTCCTAAAGAAAAAGCCGAAGAAGAGATAGAACAGATAAAATATGATGCAGAAAAAACCCAGTTAAATGTTGAGCTTTTGAATGAAAAATCAGATATAGTCAAAGCTGAAATTGTAATTGCTGAAGCTGAAATGATAGAAACTGCTTCTGATGTGAAGAAAATTACAGTTGAGGTTAACAAGGCTTTAAAAGAGTCTATTGAATCACAGATTTCTGTTTCAAAAGAAGGATTAGAAGAAACTAAGGAGAAAGTAGGGGAAGCTAGGTTATTATTATTATCTGCGAATACAAAATTAGAGGCTTTGCAGAATAATCTAGAAAAATCTGAAGAAAATTTGAAGGAGATAAATACAAAATTAAAAGATGCTGAAAATGAATTAGAAGCTTTGGAAAATAAAGAGGATAAAGCACAAGTTATTATTGTTGATTATCTTGATATGGCAAATAAAATAATGAGTGATGCAAAGATATCAATCTTAAAAGAGAATAAATTAGCGAGACAAATAGTAAACTTAATCGATGAATTCATATTGGAAAAGGCTACTGCTGACTTAATGGAGAATATAGCTTCTAAATTGGGTATTGTAATTCATATTGACAAGCCTTCAATAAAGGAAATGCCTAAAGCGAAAGTTTTTGTAGAGAAGGAAAAAACAAATAGAATTACTTTAGTAAGTGATGGTATTTTTAGGTTAATGGCTAAAGATTCTGCTTTGGCATTTAAATTTAAGAATGAAGAACATAAATTAAATATAATAAAGGTTACATCTTCTGAAGCTGAATTTGAAATTAGATCTGAGCTGAAGAAATTTAGTATTAAACCCGGAGAAAGTAAAAATGTAGATTTAGATAATGATAAAACAGATGATATAAAAGTTGTATTGAATGGGATAACTAAAGGAAATGCTGATGTTGAGATAATTTTGATTAATGAAGAAGAAATTGAGAAAAGAGATGTTATTTTAATTGGTGGGTCTAACATTAATAAAATTGAAGAGGATACAAGAGTTTATAGAAATATAGATTTGGGATTATTAGACATAATTGAAAGTGAGTCTGTTGAATTTATAGATTCTAATTTCAAGAAAGGATTAAGCCCTAATGTATTAGTGTTGTTTGGAAAAAATTATAAATTTGATTTGCTTGAAGCTGGTAAGGAAGAAGCTATATTAAAATTAAAAGATTTGGAATTGAAGCTTTATAGAAGTAAACCTGTGTTGGTGGATTTGAATAAAGATAAAAAATATGAGGCTTTGGTGTTGTATAATAAAATGACTCCTAATGGCGGGGCTAATATTATTGTAAGAGAAATACCACTTGAATTGCAGAAAGATATTTATAAAAAAGATGAATCAAGAGTATTAGAATTAAAAGAGCAACAGAATAAAATAGTTAAGACTAAAACTGTTTTCTGGACAATAGTTGGTGCAAATACAGTAAGGCAATTTGATATTGCTGACAGGCCACACCAATTAACCGTAACTAATGTAAATAAAGATTTAATAAAAATGTCTTTAGACAGGAAACTGTATGAGTTTGGTTTAAATAAATCTGAAAAGTTTGATTTAAATAATGACAATAAATTAGATACTATTGTGACTTATGAAAAGTTTATTAATTTTGAAACTGTAAGATTAAGAATAGAAGAGATAACTCAACTGGAGAAAAGTGTTGATCAAATATCATTGGAATTGCAAAAAGAATTGCCAGTTTCATCGAGAAAAATATATGAGTCAATTTTAAGCACAACTACTTATGAACAAAAATTTGTGTTGGGAGAAAATCATGATCGCTTCTTTTCATTGAAAGATGTAAATCAAACCCAGATAAAATTGGAGATAGATAAGAGAGAATATGATGCAAAGATTTTACAGCCGTTGAGGTTAGATATCAATAGTGATGGTGTGTTGGATATAATTGTTGTTTATGAGGAGTATAAAGGAAGAGATAAGGCTAAAATTACGATAAGTGAAATAACTGGTTTTAATAAATTAACAACTATGGCGGTTACAGATCTATTTGAAAGTAGAATACCAACTGTATTAATTGTATTGGGTTCGCTTGTTTTGATAATAGTAATAATAACTTTTTTAAGGTTTACTAAATAGTAGTTAAATTAATAAATGGTTTTATAGATTTATTTTTCTATGGATAATCGAAGAAAATTTTTAATGTGTGCGGGAGCTCTGTTAGGTTCTATTTTATTAGCAGGAACGGTTTTGACATATGGTGTAAAACGTATTTTAACTCATGATATATACAAGGAAATGGAAAGGGGTGGGACATTGAATGGTGTTAAGGAGATGATAGTGGATAGTTCTTATCCTGAAGGGACTTATTTTTGGGGGTTGACAAATGAGTGGAATAAAAGAGTGAAGGTTTCTTGCTAAAAGAAATCTAAATGTTGTAAAAGTTAAAGTAGAAGAAGCTATTGAAATTACAAGAAAAGAACTTAAAACCCACTGTAATGGAACCGATAAGAGAATTGTGTTATTGCAAAAGATTAATAATAAATCAATCTGGAACATTACATTGTTAACAAAACAAATGAACATATTAAACATAAAGATTGATGCAATAAATGGTAAAATTTGTAGTGAATCACTCGAAAGTGTATTTAAGATGAATAAATAAATTGTTTTAAGTTATTAATGCCTGTAAAATATAATTCAAATTTCTAACTTTTCAAATATTGCCTTGGCTATCGCCCTACAACCGGTTTGTGAAAAATGATGATCATGTATTAAAAATGGATCATCTATCCTAAGAAGATAGGGTTTTGCATCAATAATCTTATCTGGCGGTAAATTTAATTGTGTAGTTATTCCATCAATAAATAGTTCTCTTAC
>JAHFIJ010000040.1 GCA_023246445.1 Candidatus Woesearchaeota archaeon | reverse complement strand
ACGTCAAGTTCAATCTTGGGCGATGGTTTAAAGATAATTTTTGATGAAAACCTATTCAAAGGGAAAACACCGGAAATTAAAGATATGACTCTGATATCGGGTGAGGATGGTAAAACATTTATAAGGTTCACACAAATGGGTATTCAACAAGATGTGCCAATCCCTGGAACAGGGGAGATGAAAATAAAACGTATTCCCAATGGCTTTGAAGTTGTTATAGAATCTCCTAAAGAAGGATTATTATATGATGAATATATACGTGAGTATGTTACTTCTGTTGATGAGAAAGATGTAGTAAGAAGCATCAGCTACAGATTCATTCAAAACAAAAAAGAAGGAGTAACAAGTCAAATTTTGGTCAATATTAAGGGAAAACTTAGAGATAAATTAATTTCTGGGACAAAAGAAGCTAATCCTGTAACAGAAGCATTAAAAAATGTAGTATCGGCTATAACAAAGGTTGGTAAATCTATGAAACAGAAAGATCTCGTCGATGTTATTGCTAAGTTAAATGCCGATGAGGAAACAGGTATGGCTAATGTTAGATTAGTAAGCCCGACTCAGGGAACAAAATTACTATTAAATGAGCTTTACAAAGAAAATGGAAATTTAAGAACAGCAATTGATAACGCAGGGAAAAAAAGAGGGGTAGGTAGTCTCAATATGGACATAGAAAGATATAAGGATGATAATAATGATGGTTTTATTTTAGGGGTAAAAAGAGGCAAAACCAGAATAGGGGGTAGTGTATTTATAGAACTGGAAGACGTAAATAAAGCGCTCAAAAAAGTGAATGAAGCTAAGGAATTAAAAGCTGCAAAAAGAAAGAAATTTTTTAAAACTTTAAAAGGGATATTTATTAATAAACCTAATGAGGCACCTGTGACAGAATCTGACGAGGCTAAGAGATCACCTAAAGCATATGAACCCCCCACATTAGAGGATATATATAACTACCTCCCAGAAAATATAGAAGAGAAAGAATCCCCAAAAGCAAGTGAATCTCCCCCCCCCTCAGTAGATAAGAAAGCATTTGACGAGAAAGAAGATAACTCCAATAGTATTACTTCTCCCCGAGAGCAGATAGAATACCCAAAACCAGAAGAGGATAGAGAATTGGAAAGAGATCTGAGGGATGGCCTAGAAATCCTAAAATAAACTCTAACTAGTTACGACTGATTAAGAAAGTAATAAAACCACATATTTTACTAAACTCATCAATGTTCTAAATACCAATATGAACCTATAAATTATATTTGAACAGAACAATAGGGGGAGATAAAAATCTAATTATAACAAAAGACTCTTTTAAAATTCCTCTATCTGTATTCCTAAGTTTGATATCTTAACAATCAACAGATGCTCTCTAATAATTGTTTTAATTCAATAATTTAATTTCTGGGAAAAACATGTGCATAATGCTTAAATTTTCCATCAAATCTGGAACTCATCAATTTCAAATAAGACTCTCCTTCACTAGAGACTATATTTAAATCATCTAAACAAACATCTTTCTCCGGAATTGTTATAGCCTCAATATCAATTAACTCACCTTTTCTAACAAAATCAAGAGAGCTATGTGCCGCACTTACAGAATTTCCATTAATCCATACCCCAAACACCATTCTTATCCTGGACTTTAGATCATCCCTCCCTAAAAGCTCACAAATTCTAAAATAATTATTCGCAGCAGCATAAGTGAAATCCGTGCAGTCGCCTTTCCTAATACGAATATGCTCAATAAAATCACTAAAACCTTGCCCATTCGTTGGCCCTAACTCCATCCTGCTATGAGTAACAATCAAAGCGTGCTTCAAAGCATTCTCAGCAAGTTCATCATCATTTAATTTACCCACCCTATCAAAAAGTTTATCATTTTCAATATCAAAACATAATCCAACTTCTTTCGGTCTAATCAGTTCATCCAAAGAGCAAAGAGTATCATAAACAGCAAAGAAAGCACCAGGAGTATAATTTTTTTGCATTGCACATCTCACAAAATTATCATATTCTTTTCTAAATTGTCTATCCATCACCCTACTAACAATCCCATCCTCAAAAAACAACCCATATTTTAAAAGTAATCTCTTCGTCACTAAAACGCCGGTTTCATTAGGGGGTTTACTCCAACAATTTTCGGAATTTGCATTAGAATCGCTCATAATAGCGTCGGAATAATATTTCGGTTTACAGCCAAGTAAGCCAGATAAAATAGTTACTAATCCTAAAACAAATTCTCTTCTTCCAGTTTCCATTTCAAATAAAAGAACCAATATATCTTTTAAAAACTTAATCTTATTATTACTATTAACGTCAATTCCGATATCTAACCAAAATCAATATATATCCATAAAACTTTAACATAAATATGCAAAAAAGAGGGATTAACAAAATACTTGTAACTTTAATATTATTCATTTTACTTTACGCCTTGATTGTCAATGCCCAAAATAATGAAAATCTTCTTAATAAAGGAAATAAAAAATTGGATAAGGGCGAGATTACAATTAAAGAAAATAATGGGGGCATAGTTATTAGAAGAGAATATGAACCAAAGAGTAATTATCCAAAAGGTAAATCAGAAGTGATAATACCTAAGGAAATTGCACAATATCTAAGAGGGGTTTATTATGAAAAAAAAGGTGATAATGAATTCCTGAAAATTGAGCTTGACAAACTAAAATTGGCTTCAGAAGAAGGTGGAAAATATATAGCTGGTTCAGATATTGGTTCTGTTAATATCATTAATATTCCATTAAAAAAAGATAATAAAGTTTCTTTTATACCATTAAAAAACAGAATGAGAATAAAATTTGAAACTTCCAAAGAAACACCCTTACAGGTAATATCGGGTGGTAAATCAGTAAAAGTAGATAAAGGAGAATTAATTTCAAAAAAAACAGAATTCTCAGAAAGCGAAATAAAAAATCTTCTTAATAATCTTAAAAAGATAAATAAGGACTATCTGGAAATTAAATCCGACCAGATATTTAAGGGGTTAAAAAAAGCTAAAAAAGCAGGAATAAACATCCATGCAGATTCAATAGAATTAATAATTGGTGGAGAAATGTCAGTATTAAGCTTTAATACAGATCCCTTCTCAAATACCATGGAAAAGAAGTTAGAATATTTATATGGTCAGGGTCTTAGAGGTTCATTAGCATTATCTATAGCAGGAGACGAAAAAGATACAAGAATTGCCGTAATAGACACAAGCAACAAAGATGATAAGATCGAAACTGCAAAAATAAGAACAACAAATCCAGAAATTGAAAAAGCACAAAATGCGATGCCTATAATTCTATCAAATACGGGCTTAACAACTATAGACTTTAGAGATCCAACATCGTATGCGATCCCTCATCAGCTATCCCACATTGGAGAAATACCTAAAATGCTTGATCCGACGCAGCCATTAAAACTTGAAGACTTGATTAAATCTAAAGAAGAAGAGATTAAAGCTGCTGAAATATCTCTTGAATTCACAAAAAAGAACTTTGGACATTTTGATGCAATGTCTGTTGCAAAACGTAAGGAATTAGCAAAACTAAAAACAGAACTTAAAGAATTAGCAAAACTTAGGGGATTAAAAGGACTAAAAGCAAAACTTAAGGAATTTAATAAAAGAGACAAATAAATAATCGCACAATTTTCTGGTGCATTAAAAGGAAAAACCCATTCGAAATTAGCTATTCCCAATTTAGAATTTGAAACTCCTAATAATGACTTGGGATGGCAACTTAATTTTTTAGGGTTTTAGCACCCTCTAACGCACCTAAATCGCACAATAACTCTTATAAACCCATTTAAAATCTACTTCTGAATGGATGAAATAATAGAAAAAAGAAAAGAGCACTTATTAAATTTTTTAAAAACAAAGCAAACCTGGATATTTTTATTTTTACTATTAATAGTTCTCTACATAGGGGCGAACATTAGAATACAAAACATAAATCTCCTAAAAGACCAGACAACAAATGACTATATTCCTGCAGACTTAGATGCTATGCTATTTGACAGCTACGCAAAAATAATAGTGAAAGAAGGCTCTCTACCAGATATAGATTATAAAAGAAATTATCCATTTGGTGTTGATCTAAGATACATAGATTCAGGCACAGCCTATTTCTCAGCCTATTTATACAAAATCCTTAAGGTTTTTAATCCTGAAATAACAGTAAGCCTTACTCATTCAGTTTTATATCCAGTCATAGCCACTATCTTAGGCTCAATCTTTTTCTTTCTATTGATAAGATTAATCTTTGGTAATTTAACAGCTTTATTGGCAACTGCATTCTTAAATGTAATGCCGGCTTATTTAACCAGAACAGTTTCAGGATTTTCAGATAAAGAGCCATTGGGTATGTTATTAATCTACGCTGTCTTATATTTCTACCTTAAATCCTTTAAAGCAGAAAAAACATTTTTAGTTGTAATCTTTGCAGTAATCTCAGGCTTCTTAACCGGATTATTAAGCCTGTCATGGGGTGGGGTAATCTTCATCTTCACAATTATCCCTTTCACTTATCTGTTAATTTTATTATTTAAAGACTATAATAAAAAAGATTTAATAGCCTATTCTGCATGGTTATTTTTAATTTTCATCTTTGTAGGCTTCCTAACAACAAAATAC
>JAHFIJ010000039.1 GCA_023246445.1 Candidatus Woesearchaeota archaeon | reverse complement strand
CCTGGTATAAAATAACTTATCCTATAGGATTGAGGTAAATTTCTTCTGAACTCCCTTACACCCACTTCAATATAATCAAAAAGTTCTTTTTTTACTTCAAATGTTTTTCCTAAATTCTTTTCAACATCTTCAACAGATTTAATGCCTTCTCTTTCTAAAATTTCTAAAAAATTTATAGCTACAGTTTTAAGATAAGGAATATCTATTGCCATATTAAATCTCCAATAACTTCTCTAACTCACCTTTTGTTATAGATAAATAAGGAAAATCTGATACTTTTACCTGCTTCAGATTAAAAGATTTATCCATACTATCAGTTTTATACCCCGGAATATTAACACAGCATCTGGTTTGCATAGCCCAAGGATTACTTAAACCATAAACTCTAAAAGATAAAACATAAAACCCTGCATTTTTGGGTAAATAACCAACATGTAGCTCTATTCCAATAGGTGTTTCTCTAGATGTAACTGTAATTACGTCATTAGTCCCATCAACAGTTAATCCTTCTCCAATATACTTTTCCAAATTATCTACACAAAAAATTTCATGATTAGCTAAAGCTCTTAAAAATCTTCTGCTAAATGTTTTTAATTGTTCCAATGAAATTCTCATAAATTTATCTTAATAAAAACTTATTAAAACTTATCTAGTTACTACTATTATCAGTAAATATTTAATACCCTAATAATCTATTAAAGCTATGCCCACTATATTATTAGCCGAAAATGATTTAGAACAGGCTAAATTATATTCCTTAAGTTTACAAAAAACAGGTTTTCAGGTTATTCATGTAACCAATGCTTCAGAATTAGAAAAAATCATTAACAAACAAAAAATTGATATTATCCTTTCAGATACAGAGTTAGATGAATCAAATGGGGATGAAATATGCAAAAAATTATTAGAAGAAGAAAAACTTAATGATGTGTTAATTATTGGTATGTCTAATGCATTAGATTATGGGGATTACTGGATTTCTATAGCGCATGAATTTTTATATAAAAGAGCAATATCAGAATTTTATGATTTAGGCTGTTTTGTTCGGGCTTTATACGAAAGATTCAAAATAAACCATAAAATAATAAGATACAAAGAAAATCTACTAAGAAATCGCTTTCAATAACTTTTATAAATTCCTTAATCAGCCTAAAACTATGGCAAAAACAATTATAGTATTTAGCCCGCATAATGATGATTTAGAGATAGGTATGGGTGGAACAGTATTAAAACATATAAATGACGGCTACAAAATAATTAAAATAGTTCTTTCAGCAGGGCAATTTTCAAACCCGCATTTAAGGCCGGAAATTATTATAAAACAAAGGGAAAAAGAAGCCTTGGAAGTAGCTAAAAAATTCGGCATTCATAAAACATTATTCATGAGATTATCAGATCAAAATCTAAGTAAGGAATTAATTATAATAAAAGGCCAGATACTAAATTTAATAAAAAAAGAAAATCCTGAAAAGATTTACTTGCCTGCAGCTTTAGATGTCCACCCAGATCATAGGGCAACATTTAATTTCGTTCTGGATTTAGTCAAAGACATGAATTTTGAGATTTACTGTTATGAAGTCTGGTCTGTTCTTTTGGAAAATTATCCTCAGGTTTACATGGATATTACAGACTATCTCGGTAAAAAGCTAAAAATGATGGAAATGTTTAAAACAGAAAAATTATCTGTTTACATCCACACATTGCCCGTTATATATAAGGCTTGGAAATACGGCTTTAAGATAAATAAAAAATTTGCAGAGAGGTTTTATAAGATAAAATGATCTTTAAAATGATTGCTGGAATGAATAATAACTCTTTAGAGGTTCTTATATGAAAATAGCATTTTTTGTTACAGGTTTCGGTTACGGAGATTCAATAAGAACTCATGCAATAATAAGAGAATTGTTAAAAGAGCACTCTAAAACAGAGATTATGATATTTTGCTATGGTGTCTCATATGAATATTTCAAAGATGCGTTCAAAACTTATAAAATTAAAGGTTATAAATTTCCTGATAAAGTTTTTGGCTTTAAATTATTCAGGTTTTTATTAAAAAATTTATTTTTGCCATTATATTGGTCCAATTTTAGTTCAGATATTTATTATGCTTTAAAAGAATTCAATCCGGATTTAATTGTAAATGATTTTGAATTATTAGGCCCTTTAATGGCTAAGAAGATAGGAAAGAAATGCGTCAGTATTTTTGCATTTGATCCTGAAAAATACAAGGAATATCCAAATAAAAGCCTTATATTAAATCTTCAGTCAAAATTCATTAATCATATCTATAACTTATCAGACAAAGTTGTAATTGCTTCATATAAAACAAAAACTGAAGGCAAATTTAATTATGTTAAGCCTATTATAAGAATGCAGCCAGAAGAAATATCCTCAGAAAGCCATTTAATGAGGAAATTAGGTTTCAAAAAAAAGCCGGTAATTGTAATGTTGGGTGGCAGCAATTATGGAAACTCTTTGGCTAAAGCGCTATTTAAATTAAGAGAAAACTTCGGTGAAGAATTTTTATTTTTTGGTTCAAAGATTTCACTTCCAAAATCACATTTTAAATTCAAAGAAAACTTCTTGGAATATTTAAAAATTTCAAAAGGAGTTATAACCTTAGCAGGCAATTTAACAATGTCTGAGTGTATGGTGTTTAGAAAGCCAATGTTAGTATTTCCGATAAAAAATCATGTTGAGCAGTTGTTGAATGTTTACATATTAAAAGATTATTTGGAATTTGGCGATATAAATAATATTGAATTAAGCCTGAATTTATTTTTTAAAAATTTAGATAAGATAAGAAGAAACATAGAAAAAGAGGGTATTTATGGTTTTGGCGCTGTTGAAGTTGTAGAGGTTGTAGAAGAAACTCTAAGAGAAAATTAAGTAGATTTCTTCAATCTTTTTCCTGCTAAAATATTATGTTACAAGCACTTAAACCACTCTTTAGCATTGTCTTTTTTTAAAACTCCAGATAACTCAAATATTACTATTGTGTTTATTCTTAAACTTCTAACAAATTCTAAATCCTTCTTAAACTCTTTTATATTCTTGTAAACAGGCTCATTTCCAAATATGCCTTTAGAAATTAAACCAACAGCTATCATTACATTTGAAATCCTTTTATATTGTTTTAATATACTCTTAAAATAAATTCTATAAATATACTTTAAGCCTTTTGGCATTAAGCTTGAATAATACATTAAATTCAAATTGCAATTTTTTAAGTCTTTTATGTTTATTAGCCTGTTAATTAGGATTTTAGGTAATGGAAAAGTGCTTATAATTAAATTTTTCTTTCCTAATTGGTTTAAAACTATAGATAATTCTTCTTTATTTTTAGATTTAAACATTAAATACTTCATTAGCCATAATAAATTCTTAATAAAATAAAAACTTTCAAATTCCATAGGAGGCTCTATATCTATTTTAATTTTCAAATTTTTATATTCTAGCAATGACTTTAAAAACTCTAAATCTGTAAAACCAGAATACCAATAACCCTTGTTTTTGCTTAAAATTGGCCAGCAGCCTATTATTTTTATATTTTTGATTTTACTAAATTTTTCTTTATAATTATGAAATTCTTTTAAATCTTTGGAAGCGATATAAATATCAATATTAAGATCTAATCTGTTTAAGATTTCGTTTAGCAGCTTTAAATTTACTTTATCTGGAAATTCACACCAAAATATTGTTTTCATAAATAATCCTTTACATTAATTAGTTTAATAATATTGCTTTTTAATTCTTGAACTTTAATTATTGCCTTCAGTAGTATTTGCATCAAACCAGTATTCATCAACTATACCTCTTAAAGCAGATTTTCTTGCATTATTCCTTAATCTTTTCAAACCCCTGTCTTTTAATTGCCTTATTCTTTCTTTAGTTAACCCAAATACATTGCCTATCTCTCTTAGATTATAATCCTTTCCAGGCCATAAACCCACTTCTTTAATCTCTTCAGGAAAAAGGTTTAACCCATAATAAACAGTCAGAATTAATCTTATCATCTTATTTTTTTTATTATCTTTTATTTCATCAAGAGTCAATAATAATCCCTCTAACGCAATTGTTAGCTCTTTTTCTTCCAAAGCGTTATCTGGTGTCCATGTATTAGCATCAGTTAGCTGTTCCAATGAATCCCCACTTAAATCCTGAATAGCTTTTTTTTCTTTAAGTCTTGCAGCATTCAAAGCAGATAATATTTTTGCTGAAAATTCAGATCTTGTGTAAGCTTGTTCAAATCTTTTCTTGCCTTTTTTTATTTTGAATATCAATGGTTCTTTATAATGTTCTATATTAAGATGTATCTGCCATAAATCATCTAATTTAAAACCCCTCTTACCCCTCTCACGGTTAAAAGTCGCATTTTTTAAAAGGTCCATAACTAAAATATTATAATTGCCTCTTTGCATTTCTCTTAAACAATTATATAAATGCCACTTAATATTACTAGTTAAATATGATAAAAATTTTGATTTATCTGGGTTATAAATTTTCACAGCATGTTCAAATCCCAAAAAAGCCTCTTGTTCCAAATCACTATAGTCTGCAATGCTTTGTATATGTTTGAAATTAGACCTTCTTTTTCCCATAGAATACGTAACTGGTTAGCTACTCTATCACAATAATCAACAAATAGTTGTTTAACACCTTAATTCTGGGGGGTTATAAA
>JAHFIJ010000038.1 GCA_023246445.1 Candidatus Woesearchaeota archaeon | reverse complement strand
TAATATGAAAGAAAATAAATGCCTCTATCAGAAACACCAAACCTAATACCATTGAATAACCCATATTTGTAGTAAAAGACCCTATAACAGACCCAGTAGAAGTTGCTGAAAATGTAAAGGATATTATAGCAGCAAATAACAAAATAACGGGATTTATGTTCTTCACACTGTTTTTAATTTTTATAGTATGCTCAACGACCCGCTGCCTCTGATAAAACATAACCATCAAAATTACAAAACTAACAAATAATAATAATCCAATGCCAGGATTTCCAAAACTTCCTAATCTAGAAACAGGGCTTAAAACAACTTCTTTTTTCTCGTCTTTCTCTTCATATTCACTAACCTTCTCTACAATTTTAGGCTTTAAAGAGATTATTTCCTTCTTTTTAGTTTCATTTTTCTCCTCTTTTATAGAAGGCTCTAATGCCGTTCCACTCCCACCACTTGTTGAAGCACCAGAAGAGCTAGATCCAGCTACGCTACCAATTAAAAATTTACTAAAGTGTGTAGTAATTCCAGAAAACTGCCTTGGATCAGTGTTTGAATCAACAACACTAGTTGATAATGTATTCCACGAAACATTAAAAACAAAAAGGCGTATATCCTGCGCAGCTATGCTCCCCATTTCAGCAGATGTTAAATTAAAAGATATAGTATAACTTCCTAATGTCTGATTTGAAACATTCAATTCAAAATATCTTATTGCTACGCCTACAAGAGTTGAAGAAGGAGCAACTTCACTCCAACTGCTTGGTAAACTAGAAGAATAAATATTAATAATTGCCTCTAATCCTTCAGTCAAGCCGCTTACCAAGGTTATATTTCTGCTTACAGTCGCATTTGTAAATGTTACATTCCCGGATGCAGGAACTACTGTGCTAGCATGAGCATCATTAGAAGCCTTTATATCTATTGACAATGAAACCGACAATGCAGTAGCCCACATATCAAACAAAGATCTTCCTGTAATATCTGTAAAATTATAATTAAAAGAAACAAAAGACACACCTAAAACCAGTGTTATTATCGCAAATAGAAAAATATCTTTTTTCATTTATATTCATTTTTTCTTCTTTTTCTTACCTTTTATACGCCACTCCTCAAATAATATTCCAACCACTATAATTATTATCAATATTATCCATATTAAATCCCATTGTCTACTGCTTAATTCAGTATCTTTTGGAGCCTTTGGAACTTCAGATTCAGTCTTAACTAAAATTGGAATAGTTTCTTTAATGCCCGCTGCAGTTTGTATCATTTTATTGTTCTCAGCAGGTAATTCTTTAATTAGAACCCCAACCTTAATGTTTTCATCTAAATCAGTATTTTCAGGAATCTTAATTCTTATATTTATTGGAACATCCTTTTTGCCTAATGGAATCTTATATTCACTGCTTTTATCAAGTAAAGTTGCTATCTCTTTTCCCTCAACTAATTCCACATTAATGATCATGTCTTTATCGCCAACTAAATTCTGTAATAATAAAGCAACATCTTTTGTTTCTCCAGGATACATTAATAATGGATTTTCCTTCCAGTAAGAAGAGCTTACACCAAATCCACTTGCTAAAGAACTTAATACTACTATTATCAGAATCCCGATTCCAATTTTTATTTGTTGTTCCATATTATCACCTTTTTACTTTTCTTTACGAGGTTTCTTTTCTAAAGAAAACTCTATGCAGCTATAGTAATTGTCCATGCACCTAATCCTGCTGTTGAATATGATTGTGAACTAATTGTTGGGGGGATTTCCAGTAAGCAAAAATGCAATTCTTCCTGACCTAATTGCCCTAAATTAGTCCCTGAATTGCCTGTATTGTTTCCTACGGGCAGTAATGTATTATTTACATCTATAGCAGTATTATTAAACATCTTTGATGCATTTCCTGCTCCACCAGCAATATTACATTCCTGTGAATTTCCTGTTGCATTGCTTGCACTGAAATTTTCTGCGAATATAAATTGTGTTAATGTAGATTCACCTCTTAAGCTTATTGCGGTTACAGTTACATTTGTTATATTCACATTTCCAGTATTATTCAAATAGATGGGATCATTAGTAGAAGTTGAGTTCTTAGCTGTTAATGATAATGCGCTCCATGTCAATGCTGTAGGCGCCATCTGGAATGCAGTTAGCGTATTAACATTAAATGTTGCTCCCTGCCCTTTCCCTGATGAATTCTCTCCTCTTCCATTGCTATTATCTATGATACTAACGTTTATACTCCAGCTTCCAGAAGGATCAAAGAACCATATATCCGCCTCGCAGGAATAATTTGCACTTACTGCATTTATGTCACCTACTAAACCACATGTTGTTGCACCGCCTGAACTCCCGTTTGTTCTTATATATGTTGTTGAAGTCTGAGTAAAGTTAACCACAATATTTGGTGAATTGTCATTTAAGTTATCTACTCCATCTACATCATGAGCTACAAAATAAAACACTACAGTTGTATTTGTTTTTTCTGAGAGAGTAATAGCAGATACATTACTTATATTACCTATTACTGGTGCTGTATTTCCCCCACCCTGCGCAGGAGGATTGCCAATACTATAATTGCTAAATCCAGTAACATTAAATATAATAACAGAAGCATTTAGTGAAGTATAATTAAAGCAGCTTACCCCTGTAGTAGCATTACAGGCAACACCATTTCTTAAGATAACCGGATTATTAAATTGCGTTACATTTATTCCTCTTATAGTAATATTTGCGCTTGTATTAAATCCCTTATTGTTGGCATCATTAATATAAACAGAATTATTTCCTATTTGAATATCTGCACTAAAATTTGAGCCTGAACCATTTATAGGGGTATAAAATCGAATCTCTCCAAATTTAGTATTATTAACTATTAAAGATGCTCCGGGATTAGTAAAGGAATAATTTCCAAGATTCTGGTCAGTAATCATATGATATGAATGCTTACCTGTTATGGCAGTATCAAATTGTATATTTGTTCCGCCAATATTAGATATAGTATTATTGCTTATAGTATTATTTTCAGGTATAGTGCCCCCAATCCTAAATCCATGCCCCCCTGCACCAGTCTGTGTAATTATATTTTTATCAAAAACATTGTTAAAAGAATTTTGCATTAAATTAATGCCATGTGCCCTCAATCCTAAAGTTTTAATAGTATTATTCGCCATTGTATTATTTGTTGAAGTGAATATTTGAATGCCAATAGCATCAGTCCCATTAGTTTCTATTATATTATTATTTACCAAATTATTTTGCACATCACTATACAGATTAATACCATAACCAGCTGTGCCATTAGTTGTTATATTATTGCCCTCAATCCTGTTATTATTGGACTGTGAAGCAAGCACATTAATCCCATAACCGCTATCAGTTACACTTATTCTATTATCACTAACTGTATTATTTGTCGCAGTTGAATATAAGCCAATGCCTACTAAATAACCACTAATCTTGTTTGATCTCGATGTAATATTCACTGTATTATTTACAATAGTTATATTATTAACAAAATATGAATAAATACCAAGAGTTGAACCCCCATAGGCTGATAGAGTTATATTATTTTTATCTAACCTGATATTATTATTTCCATTAGATGTCGTAGACCCAACTAAGGCAATACCATAACCAAAACTACTAACATTCATTGTTATCTTGTTGTCAGTCACACTTAAATTAGTTCCAGAACTTCTTACCCCATAAGTCTGTGAGGTGCCATTTACAGAAATTGTATTATTTCTTATAGTTATATTTGTTGATTGTTTTAAAAAGATACCTGTAGGATCATACCCTTGAATACTTAGATTATTATTAACAATAGAAACATTCTTAGAATCCTGGGAAAGAATACCATATTGACTATACGAGTTTGGAGCAAAAGTTATATTTATTGAATTATTGACTATGAACACATTGTCAGTAGTAAGAACTTGTATACCACCGCTATAAGTCAAATTAGAATTTTTTATATTACAATTCTTAATAGTTATATTCCCCCCATAAACCTGAATACCAGTCCCACCGTTTGCTAAGTTAATGCTATAACCCTTACAATCAAGAGTAACATTTCTTGTAGATGCGTAAACATAAAAACAACTCCCTGTTTGGTTAAGTTGAACATTTTGAGTTAAACTATAATCGCTATTGGATAAAGCCAATGACTCACACCTATTAACGTTTATAGTCTGAACAAGCCTGTAATTGCTGAAGCTTGTAACATTAAACGTAACATTATCAGCATTCAAGGATGTAAAGTTATAACAAGGTGGATTTGTTATAGTGCTGCAAGTATTATTTTCCCTTACCATAGCATCATAGCCATAACTAGCAAGATTATATAACGTAATATTTGCAGATCTGTTTAATCCAAGATTTTTAGTTATATTAAAAAAGATTGCACCCACATCTATAAAAGCAGCAGCAGTTAAATTGCTATTAGCTGTAATATTTACTAACTCTGTTGAATTTATATTTGTAGTATTCCCTGTATCAGTTAAATTAACTTCAAAAGTTATATTTGTTTGATCTGTTATATTAGCGAATGGATCAATAGATTGCGACGGCTCAAAACTTATTAAGCTGTCTCCGGAGCCATTAATTGCCTCTAAGAATTTAGCTTCACCATAACCTGTTCTTCTGATTATAATCCTCCCCCCTGAAGCACCTAAACTGTAATTTCTAACCTGCTGATCTTCAAGAACCGTA
>JAHFIJ010000007.1 GCA_023246445.1 Candidatus Woesearchaeota archaeon | reverse complement strand
TCTAAGTTGTTAAATAATGGAAGATTTAATGGCACTAAAGTAATTTCTGATTAGAAATGTTTTTTAAGCTAATTATTAATGAAATATTAATGAAAAAGGCTATAATAATAACTGGAACACCGGGAACTGGCAAGACTGTAGTGGCACGAAAACTATCTAAACTATTAAAGTTGAAGTATATAAATGTTAAAGATTTAATAGTAAAGAATAAATTGTTTGATATGTATGACAAGAAATTTAAGACTAGAATTGTAGATGTTAAAAAATTAAATAAGTTTTTGATAAATTTAATTAAAGATTCTAAAAATTTAATTATTGATTCTCATTTAAGCCATTATTTGCCTAAGGAATATGTTAGATTATGTATTGTAACCAAGTGTGATTTAAAAACATTATTGAAAAGATTAAAAAGAAGAAAATATTCAAAAGATAAGATTAATGAGAATATGGAAGCAGAAATATTAATGGCTTGTTACTTAGAAGCTTTAGAAATGAAACATAAGATAGTTGAAATAGATACAACTGATTTAGGGAAGATTAATAAGCAGATTAAAAGGATAAAAATAAAATGATAGACATAATAAAATTTAAAGGAAAACCGTTTGATCTTGGTTTTAAAGATGTTATCCATATATCCAAATTTAAGATTATTGAAGGCGAGAATTCTTTAGAAGAAAACAGGAAATTAATTGAAAGGAAGATGGATATATTCCTATCCCCTGAGAAAAAAATTCTTAAGAATAGTGTAAATTTTTTTGATTCAGGGTTAAATCATGTTATATGCAAAATAGCAACTGACAAAAATATAGCAATAGGGTTTGCTTTTTCTTCTTTGTTAAATTCTGATAATAAGGGATTGACATTAGCCAGAATGAAGGAGAATATTAAATTATGCAAGAAATATAAAACTAAGATTTTATTAGGGTCTTTTGCTGAAGATATGTTTGATATGCGTTTTGTAAATGATTTAATTGCTTTTGGAAATGTGATAGGCTTAAGCAATAAGGAGGCTAAAGAAGCTTTAGACTTAAAATGAAAAGAGTATTACCATCAAGTAAACAGAAGAAAAGATATTTAGTATACGAAATAATGTCTGAATCTGCTTTTAAATTTGAAGATGTGAAAAGGGCTGTAGATTTAAATTTAAAGAATTTCCTGGGTTCTTTGGGCTTAGCGATAGCAAGACCAATAATCATGCCACTATTTGACGGGAAAAGAGGAATAATAAAGCTTTCAAATAGTTACTTGAATGAGGTAAAACTAGGCATAATATTAATAAAGGAGATAAATAACAAAAAGGTAATCTTTAAAAACATCCATGTATCTGGAATATTAAATAAGGCAAAGAGATTTTTGAAAGGAGGTCCTTCGCATGCAACAAATCAATCAAAATCAGGCAATGGGGTATGATAGAGCTTCTATTACATTCAGCCCAGACGGGAGATTATTACAGGTGGAATATGCAAAAAAGACCGTGAAGCAGGGGGCTTCTGCTATGGGGTTGGTGTGCAGAGATGGTGTTGTTTTAATTGCTGATAAAAGAATAAATGAGAAATTAATAGTTCCAAGCTCTATAGAAAAAACATTTCAGGTTGATGAGCATATAGGCGCTACTGCAACAGGCTTAGTGATGGATGGAAGAATATTAATAGAAAAGGCACAATTAATAGCGCAGCAGCATAGAATTGTGTTTGATTCAGCCATAGACTTATTGAGTTTGGTTAAGGAAGTTTCAAATATAAAGCAGGCATTTACGCAATATGGTGGTGCAAGGCCTTTTGGAGTAAGCTTATTGTTTGCAGCAGTAAATGGAAGGCCACAATTATTTGTAACCGATCCTACTGGAATATTTTTTGAATATAAGGCAACTGGAATTGGTGAGAATGAAATAGAGATAAAACAAATGTTAGACAAGGAATATAAGGAATCCATGACAATAGCTGAGGCAACGAAATTAGGGGTTAGTATTTTAAAAAGAGTATTAGCAAAAGAATTTGATATGGATAGATTGGATGTTGCTTATATATCTACAAAAGATAAAAAATTTAGAAGATGCAGCAAGGAAGAGTTGCAAAAAGCAAAATGATTTCAGTTGATAAAGCGGTAGTTGCGCATATTAAGAAAGAAGGCAAGAAATTTGAAATTTTAGTTGATTGTGATTTAGCTATGAAATTTAAGCATGGGCAGGCTATTTCTATAAGAGATGTAGTCGTTACGAATAATATATTTTATGATGTTAAAAAAGGTGATGAAGCCTCTGAATCTGATTTGAAAAAATTATTTAAGACTTCTGATCCGATGGAAGTTTCCAAAATAATTGTTAATGATGGAGAAGTAGCATTAACTGCTGAATATAGGGAGAGATTAAGAAAGGAAAAGAAATTACAAATAATAAATATAATACATAGAAATGGTATTGATCCTCAAACTGGAATCCCACATCCGCCCTCCAGGATTGAAGCTGCAATGGAGCAGGCTAAGGTAAGAATTGATGAGTTTAAGCCAGCTGACCAACAGATAGAACCGATATTAAGCGCAATTAAAGCTATAATTCCTATTAAATTTGAAACTAGAGAATATGCTGTGAAGATTCCTGCTAATTTTGCTGCTAAAAGCTTTGGAATTTTAAAACAATATAAACTATTAAAAGAAGAATGGCAGAATGATGGAAGCTTAATTGCTTTGGTTGAATTGCCTGCTGGAATAAGCGAAGAGTTTGAAGGGAAGTTAAATTCCATAACAAGTGGGGATATAGAATTTAAGATTGTAAACAAGAAATAGTAATACAAAGAAAGATAAGCAAGTTAAGAATAGAAAAAGTGCAATTGTAATGGGGATCATAATGTCCGTATTAGCAACATGGAGATTAAGAGGGCTAAATACATATAGCTTACTTAGGCAAACCCTAAGTAGCTAACCCAGTTACCCAAAACAGAAAAATTTAATATATCATTATTTCAACAATTTTTTATGAAACAGCAGGTAATTGAGAAGTTTACAGCTTTGATAACAACAGCTTTTGGATTAGTCGCAGCTTTAGCATGGAACGATGTAATAAAGCAGTTTATAGAAAAACTGGATTTAAAGCAGTTGGGTCCATTGGTTTACGCAGTTATTGTTACAATACTGGCAGTCTTTATAACAGTCTGGTTAGGTAAATTATCAGAAAAAACGAAAGGCTTAAACTTAAAAGATACAATACAGAACCTACAATTATTTGCAGGCTTAGTAAAAGACAAAGACCGACCATTAGAAAAAATTCAGAAGCAAGTCGAAAAGGAAAAAAAGGATAAATAATTTCTTTGCAAAATATTTATAATCTCTTTAATCTGTGTAACTCTATGGCAAATCCTGTAATAGAACTAAAAGATGTCTGGAAAACCTATGAAATGGGTAATAATCAAATTAATGCTTTAAAGGATGTTTCATTAAGAATAGATAAAGGAGAATTTGTTGCGGTAGTAGGCCCTTCTGGATCAGGTAAAACCACTTTAATGAACTTAATTGGCTGTTTGGATCTCCCGACAAAAGGAAATATTCTATTAAACGGAAAAGATATAACAAAACTATCAGAGTCTACTTTAGCAAATTTGAGAGGCAGAAGCATTGGTTTTATCTTCCAGCAATTTAATTTAATCCCTACATTAACCGCTTTAGAAAATGTCACTTTGCCAATGATGTTTCAGGGCATTAATCCGGCTTTAAGATTAGAAACTGGAACTTCTCTATTAGCAAAATTTGGTTTAAAAGACAGAATAAATCATAAACCAAATGAATTATCTGGCGGGCAATCTCAAAGAGTTGCCATTTCAAGATCTCTGGCAAATAATCCGGATTTAATATTAGCGGATGAGCCAACAGGAAACCTGGATTCAAAAACAGGTTTAGAAGTAATGGATTTTTTGACAGAAATACATAAAAATGAAGGAAAAACAATAGTCTTGGTTACACATGATTTAGATTTAGTTCATCAGGCAGAAAGAGTAATATATTTAAAGGACGGTTCAATAGAAAAAATAACAAAAAGAGGTTGAGAATGAAAAAAATTTTAATACTAATAATCATTTTAATTTTGTTTTCTGTGATTGTTAATGCAGAAAGAATAAGAGTAGATTTAATAAAGCAGGATCCGGATCCAGTAAGGTCAGGGGATGTAGTAGAAGTAAAATTCAAGCTGGATAATTCCCAGGATCTTACTAAAAATGATGTTAAGGTAGAAATACTCCCAAATTATCCTTTTGCTTTATATTCAGAAAATTCTACAAAGGATTTTGGAAGAATAGACAGCAGGGAAGTTGTTTATTTTGATTTTAAGCTGAAAGTTGATAATACTGCTGCTGATGGTAAACATGATATTGTTCTAAAGCTGTATGAAGGCGATACTGTTTGGCTGTTAAAAGATGCTTTTTATATTGAAGTAGAAAATAAAAGATTAGAGCTTAAGCCCTATATTGTTGCAAGCGATATTGTAACCCACGGAAGCAGCGGAAAATTCACAATAGAAATAGCAAATGTTGGAAGGCAGAATATAGATGCATTAGAGCTGGAATTATTGGAGTCAAAAGATTACAAGTTATTATCCACAAGCAATTATGTTTATATTGGTGATTTAGAGGCAGATGATACAGAATCTGAAGATTTTAGCATTTATGTTAATGATAAGGTTCATAATGTAAATATCCCATTAAAGTTAAGATATGAGGTAAATGACAAAATTTATGATGAGGATTTCAATTTAATTTTAAATCTATTAACCGAAGAAGAAGCAAAGAAAATCGGTTTGATTAAAAACAGTTCTGTAACTTATATTATAGTTGTAATAATTATACTGGTTGCTTTATTTTTCATATACAAAAAGTTTAGGAAAAAATGATAAATGATTATTTTAAACTGTCATATATTTCTTTTAAAAACCGTGGTTTAAGAAGTTGGTTAACTGTTTTAGGCATTTTAATTGGTATAGCTGCGGTTATATCTTTAATAGGCTTGGGTGAAGGATTAAGATTTGCAATTTCATCCCAGTTTAGTTTTCTGAGCACAGATACATTAACAGTTCAAGCTTCAGGTTTAAATGCAGGCCCACCAGGAACAGGAGTTATAAAACCATTAAAAGATTATTATGTTAAAGATATAGAAAATATAAAAGGCGTTGAAACTGCTTTTGGCAGGATAATAGAAGATACAAAAATAGAATTTAATGACAAGATTGATTTTACATTTGCAGCAAATATCCCTGAAGGAAAAAAAAGAAAAGATATGGAGAGAGTAATTGGCTTGGAAGCTGAAAAAGGAAGAATGCTGAAAGACAGTGATATTGATAAGGTTCTTCTTGGCAATGATTATGGAAAAGAGGATAAAATGGGTAGAGCTATAAATCCTGGTGACAAAGTTTTAGTTCAATCAAAGAAATTCGACGTTATAGGCTTATTAAAGAAAAAAGGAAACTTCATAATAGACAATTCAATCATAATAAATGAAAAAGAGTTAAAAGATTTATTTAATGTAAATGATACCTACGATATAATAATCGCTAAGGTTCCTAATAGAAATGAAATGTCTTTAGTTAAGGAAAGGATTGAAAAATACTTAAGAAAAGAAAGAGATGTTAAGGAAGGGGAAGAAGATTTTACTGTTCAATCGCCGCAGCAGACATTAAAAAATATAGACGCTACATTATTTGCAGTTCAGATATTCATCTATGTTATTGCAGGAATTTCAATTATTGTGGGCGGGATTGGAATCTCAAACACAATGTATACCTCTATCTTGGAAAGAACAAAGCAGATTGGCATTATGAAATCAATAGGTGCTAAAAACAAGGATATTTTCACGCTATTCTTGATAGAATCAGGTTTGCTGGGTTTCTTAGGCGGTTTAATCGGAATACTTTTTGGTATAGGAATAGCATATGCTTTAATTTTTATTGGAAAATTATTCTTAGAATCAGAATTATTAAAAGTAAAAATTTCTTTTGCTTTAATTTTAGGCTCTTTACTGTTCTCTTTTATCATTGGTTCAATAGCAGGAATATTGCCTGCCATCCAAGCTTCTAAATTAAAGCCTGTAGATGCCTTGAGGTATGCAAAATGAACATAGCCTTAATAAAATATTCTTTGGAAAGTTTAAGAAAAAGAAAGTTAAGAAGTTTTTTAACAATTTTATCAGTATTAATTGGTATAACTGCAGTTACCATTTTAATAAGCTTTGGTTATGGAATCTCCGATTATGTTTCAGAAATATCAAAAAAGATGGGTGATGATAAACTAATAGTTCAAGCCAGAGGTTTCAGTATTGCAGGACCTATAATGGACAGCAATGTTATTTTAGATGATTCAGACTTAAAGAAAATAAATGAAGTCAATGGTGTTGCAGAAGCTACAGGAATATATATGATCTCTGCCGAAGTAGAATTTAACAAGCAAAAAATATATTCTTATTTAATGGGCTCAGACTACAAAAATTATAAAGGTTTGGTAAACGAAGTTTATACTTTAAATTTGATGGAAGGGAAAGAGTTAGATGATGAAAATGATAAAGCGCTTTTGGGTTATAATTATAAGATTAAAGATAAAGTTTTTAAGCAGCCAGTTAAATTAAGAGATAAAATAAAAGTTAATGGAATAGATATAAAAGTTGCAGGCTTTTATGAAGAGGTTGGAAATCCAGTTGATGATTCTCATTTATATATGGCTAAAGAAGCAGTAGAAAAATTATTCAATGCCAGTAATTATCAGTTTATATTAATAAGGTCTTCTCAGTCAGAAAATCCCACAAAATTAGCAGAGGTTATTAAAGATAAATTAAGAAAGCACAGAAATCAGGAAGAAGGAAAAGAAGATTTTTTTGTCCAGACATTTGAGCAGGTAATAGCAACATTCTCTTCTGTGTTGGATATTATAACTTTAACTGTGATTTTAATTGCTTTAATATCCTTGATTGTAGCTTCAGTTAATATAATGAATACAATGTATGCCTCTATCTTGGAAAGAACTAAAGAGATTGGTGTTTTCAAAGCTATAGGTGCTAAAAACAATGCTATCTTGTTTATATTTGTTTTAGAATCAGGAATTTTAAGCTTGACAGGTGGCATAATTGGTGTTCTCTTAGGTTATTCACTCTCAAATCTTGCAGGCAATATAATTTCAAAAGCAGGTTATTCTGTATTTTCACCGTTGTTTACATGGCAGTTAGTTTTAGGGAGTTTAATCTTTGCATTTTTAATTGGTATCTTTGCAGGTTTATTCCCTGCTTACAAAGCTTCAAAACTAAAGCCGATAGACGCTTTGAGATATGAGTAAATCTTTATAAACGCCTTTTTGCTTTCTTTTAAAATGCATAATTTAAAAAAAACAATATTATTGGTAGTATTCTGCACTTTATTAACCTCCATAGCTCAGATCTTCTTTAAATATACTTCAGATAAACTAACTTTAAATTCAGTTAACTCTTTTATTATTTCAGCCATAACAAACTTAAATCTTTATATTGGTGTTATTGTCTATTTTTTAGCAGCTTCATTATTATTAATAGCATTAAAAAATTCTGATTTAAGTGTAGCTTATCCAATAATAGCAACTTCATATATCTGGGTTGCTTTATTATCAAGATTTTTCTTTAATGAAATCCTGACAACTAAAAACTGGTTAGGGATAATAGCTATCTTAATTGGAGTTTCTTTAACAGGCTTAGGGGGAAAAAAATGAGCTTATTAATCCCCGTCCTAGTAATAATTTTTGCAACTTTAATAGGATCCATAGGCGCTCTATACTTAAAAAAATCTGCAAATAATTTTAATTTAACTTTAGATGGCACAATTAAAAATAAAAATTTATTAATAGGGGTTTTATTTTACGGGCTATCTTCTGTTTTCTTTATAATTACTTTAAAATTTGGCCCATTATCTATCTTATATCCTGTAGTTGCAACTTCATATATCTGGGTTGCTTTATTATCTGCTAAATTCCTCAATGAAAGAATAAATCTATTTAAACTGTTGGGTATTTTATTTATTATTTTGGGTGTTGTTTTAATAGCTTAATTTTGAAAATCCTTTTATCATCTTTCTAATATTAACCCACTTAAAGTAAAAATACCATCTTCATAACTCTTTTAAATCCAATTTTAAAGCCTTTATTGATGAAAATAGCCCATATTTCAATGTTTTATTATCCCACCTTCGGCGGTGTAGAGAAAGTAATAGAAGAACTAGCATTAAGGCAGATAAAAGAAGGCCACGAAGTCCATGTTTTCTGCTCTGATTCAGATAAATACAAAAGAATCAGGCCTTTAAATGAAATAGTAAATAATATTCATATTCACAGGCATAGATATTGGTTAAGATTATCTCTTTTCACTTTTATATGGCCAACTTTATTATTCAGCAGAACTTTATGGTTTAATGATTTTGATGTTTTCCATTCCCATGTTTCAGGCCATTTATATAATCTAATTGCAGGAATAATAGCTAAACTTAAGGGAATAAGATTTGTTCACACAACTCATTGCCCTTGGACAGAATCTTTCAGGCCCTTATCTGTTAGAATTCCATTATTATTTACAAATTTAATATTCAACAGGATTGCATTTAAATTAATGGATAAGATTATAGCAATCACACCATGGGAATTGCCTACTTTAAAAAAATGGATTAAAGATGAATCTAAAATCATAGTATTGCCGAATGGAATGGATAAAGTATTCTTCACTAAGGTTAAAGATAATGATTTCAGGAAAAAATTTAAAATTCCTGAAAAAGAAAAATTAGTATTGTTCTTTGGAAGGTATAATATAACCAAAGGACCTGAAAAATTAATATTAGCCGCTAAAGAAATTCTAAAAGAAAGAAAAGATATTACTTTTTTGTTTGTAGGCCCTGATGAAGGAATGTTAAATCAAATGTTGGAATTAGCTAAAGGAGAAAATAAAATAATAATTCAAGGACCAATAAGAGACAGAAAAGAGGTTGTTAAGATGTATCAATCATCAGATGTTTTTGTGCTACCCAGTTTTCGTGAGGGCTTACCACTTTGTTTGTTTGAGGCTTTTGCATCTGGTTTACCTGTAGTAGCTTCTCCAGTAAATGGCGTTCCTTATGAAATGGAAGATAATGTAAACGGAATATTTGTTAATTATGGGGATATTGAAAGATTAAAAAATTCTATATTAAAAATCTTGGATGATAAAAAATTAACTTTAAAATTTTCTAAAAACAATACTGAAAAATCTAAAAAATATGACTGGGACATAATTTATAAAAAATATATGGAAATTTATTCTAATTGAATTATTGATCTTACCGCCCAAAATATCTCTTCTGATATCTCTTCTTTAGTTTTTCTTTTACTGTCTTTTAAACATTCAATGATACTCCAATTTTCTTTCCTTGCTAATTCTAAATAAAGATTATTAACTTTAACCAAATAATCTAAATCCGCTTCATGTAGATCTAGTTTTCTTCCTTGAACTTCCATTGCTTCTCTCGCTTTTTCAGTGGGTAGGTTAAGATAAACAACTAAATCAGGTATTGGTAAGCCTACATCTTCTCTTTCTAATTTTTTTAACCAGTTGATTAGATCCCGCCTTTCTTTCCCTTCAAGTTTTGCACCTTGATGTGCCAAGTTTGAAATATCATATCTGTCGCAAACAACAATTCCTTTATTCAATGCTTCTTGTAATTTAGGAAGATTAATTGCTCTGTCTGCCGCATAAAGAAGTGCGGACAATCTTATATAGGTCAGTTCACCAAGAAAAGCAGCTTCTTTAATTCCTGGATTGTTTATCCCTTCAAATGAGGACAATCTTATAAAAGTTTTAGGATCTCCAAAACCACCATCTAAATAGTGTCTTACTTGTTTGCCAAAAGGTCCTTCATAATCTGGAAAACTAAATTTTGCTGTTGGATTGTATTGCCTTAACTTATTTACCAATATATCACTTTGAGTCTTTTTACCAGAACCATCTGAACCTTCAATTACAATTAATTTATGAGTTACCATTCTTCAACTTCTCTATGTTTAACCCTTTTTTTAAATCCAAAATAGTTTTTAATTTAGTTTTAAGCTCTTCTCCCTCTCTTGTTAAAACCTCTTTTCCCAATGTTTTTTTCGTAATAAAACCAATAGGTCTATAAAGATTAAGGTCGTCAATATCAATATTTTCGGTGGGCATATCCATCATAGAAGCTAATACACTTAATTCTAAAGCAGTAAAACTTATTGAATTCATTAAATAATCCTCGAAAGCACCAATAACCGTTGGGGCTAACTTTCTCATTAAATCAAAATGAACTCTTGCAAAATCTTGTATCTCTTTTTGAGCATGTGGATTCAATCTCAAACTAAAAAAATGACCCCAATTATGTAAATCCCCTGTTCTCCAACCCCTATTAAAAAATCCAACACCCTTTCTTCCCCTTACAATACCTTCAGGAACATCCAATTCTCTAAGTTTAGCTGTTAAACCAATTTCTCTTTGATATGAAGCTTTTAACAAACTAATAGCCTCATTTTTTACCTCGTCACTTAATTCATTACCTCTTCCTTGTCTGTTTGTTCTTGATTGATGTCTTAATTGATCTACCGGGGGAACAAAAAAGCTATCGCCTATAGGGATATAACCCATAAAACCATGACGATCTAAAGTTCTATGTCTACCTGCTTGCCTTGGATCTACAAAAACAGGAACACTAAATTCAAATGCCGCTTCTACTTGTTCAATTGGTGTCGTATGCCTATTTCTTACTAAATATCTTGTTAAACCAGCATCAGTGCTTAATCTTCTAGTTCCTGAACCATAACTTACTCTTGCACTGTCTGCAGGGGCTTTATCATCCCCCATATAATCAACTGGTTGGACAAAGCCATTTTCCATAAATTGTATCCTTTTAAATAATTCATCATCAAATTCCCTTGCAACTACTCTTCTTGTTAATTCAGCTTTCCAATTCGCAGGCGAAAGCAGTGCATCAACAATAAGATTATCTCTTGGTAAAGTTAATTCGATCGCTTTTACATCATTTTCTTCCAATTTAATTAATGCTTGTGTTGCATTTGGAGCAACTATCCTAGCTGCTTCTTCCATATTATCCAAATAAGGATGTATTGGATCATATTCTTCTCTTTTGCTTCTTATTCTTACTATAAAATCAACAAGAGAAAGTAGATCAATCTTCCAGAAATATTTTGTGTCATTATCAATTTCTAATGGTGTTCTGGCAAGTTCCCTAGCAAGATCAATTTCTTCACCCACCAATCTTCTATAAGCTTCATAATTTTTTGCTCTAGCGTCTTTCATTAATTCCAGAACTTTATTACTATTTTCTTTATCACCTTTCATGGCAATAGTTAACATTTCTAGTAAAGGAATAAAGGAAGTATCAAGCATATCAGAATACCTTCCAGAATATTCGTTAACACTTGCCATAGGCTCATATACTACATCCAAAGCAACCCTAATACCTGATTGAATCATAAATTTTAATTGAACTGATTTAAATGGTTCTAAAATACTTTTGGCTGCTAAATGCTCTAAAAAATCAGGTAGTTGTGGGTTTTCTGGGAAAATACTTAAACCATGACCTGCAGTCGCTACTCTGGCTATCGTCTCATCTCCGCCCATATAATCTACCAGAGTGATATGCCCCCCAGGAACATTATTTCTACTAAACAATAGTTTTTCTGCGTAAGGAACAACAAGACGATTTGTCAAATTAATTCCATAAGGATTTTGTTCTGGGGATTGTTCGATGGGATTAGACATATTATATTTTATTTTCATTATTTCTTTTATAAATATCTCTAACATTTAATATAATCAAAATAATATATATCTTAAAACTACATCTTTACTAATTCTATTTAAATTTATCACATTAAATATGAATAGTTATAGACACAAAGTCATAGTAAGCCGATTATTAAAAAAGATGATGTCATGGCTGCAGTTAAATATATAATAAAATTTCTACCTCAACCTAATAGCGTCTAATACTTTAGGGGCAATGGTTTCAACTTTATGTAATTTATGTAAAGAAGAAGCCAAATCTAAACATTTACTGGCCTCACCATGATTAACTATAATTTTTTTGGGTTTAGGATCCATATTGAATACATATTTAATTAATTGATCTCTGCTGGAATGTCCTGAAAACCCTCTTAAATTAGAAACACTGCATCTAACAGGAACTATAATCTGTTTTCCTTCATCTTGAAATGCTATCTCTTTTTCCCCATTTAAAATTCTTCTTCCCAATGAGCCATCTCCCTGATAAGATGTAAAGACTATAGCATTATTTGGATTGTCCGCTAATCTCTTAAAATATTCAACTATTGGCCCACCAACCATCATACCAGAAGTTGCCATTATAACGCAAGGTCCAGCCTCATTTATTACTTCCTGCATTTCCTTCTGGCTTCCAACTCTTTTGAATATGTTGCTCATAAATGGATTTAAATTCTTATGAAATATGTTCTTTCTAATCTTTACGTTAAAAAAATCAGGATAAGCCGTATGTATGGCCGTTACATCCCAGACCATTCCCTGAATATAAATCGGAACTTTTTCAATTAATCCCTCTCTCATTGCCTTTTCTAACACTACCATTACCTCTTGTGATCTCCCTATACCTAAAACAGGCATCATTATTTTTCCTTTTTTGGCAACTGTTTTCTTGATTATATCATATAACCCCATTTCACTTTCTCTTCTTGTAGGTGTTAAATCATCTTTCCCCCCGTAAGTCCCTTCAATAATCAAAGTTTCACATCTTGGAAATCTGGTAACTGCAGCAGACAATAAATTTGAGGTTTCATAATTTAAATCCGCAGTATAAAGAAGATTGTGCATTCCATTGCCTATATGTAAATGAACCTGTGCAGCGCCTAATGCATGTCCTGAATTATAAAATGTTAATCTTACATCAGGGGTTATATCGGTTACTTCCTCATAATCCAAACATATGGTTCTTTTCACCATTTCTTTAACTTCTGTAGAGCTATAAAGAACTTTTTTAGCCTCTTTCTCCATAATGCTGATTAAATCTAAGGCTAATAATGCAGCTATATCCCTTGTTGGTGAAGTGCAGTATATTGGCCCATCATATCCATATTTAATTAATAATGGCAAAGCAGCAGAATGATCTAAATGCGGATGTGATAAAACAACAGCGTCTAAATCTTTTATGTTAAATTCAGGAGCATCAAAATATGGATAAGCAGACTCATCAATCGCAGCAGCATTTATTCCACAATCAAGTAAAATTCTTGACTCTTGTGTCTGTAGTAATAAACAACTTCTACCCACCTCTCTTGCACCGCCTAAAAAACTTATTCTCACCCACTCACGCCCCCTGCTTTTTCTTAACCCTCCATAAATCCTTTCACCAACCTTATGCAGGAATTTTTTCCTGAAATCATTATTTTCATACAATACTTGCCTTATATTTTCGATTAATTTTGATCTTAATGGAGGTGTTCTTCTAACTAAAGCCACCCAAAAAGTTAATTTTTTTATCTCTTTTAATGTATCTCCATTCTTGCCAATTGCTAATCCCGGCTTCTCAGCCTCTATGATTACCCGACTTCTATGATAGTCAAATATTACATTATCAATCCCCGCCTCTTTTGGGATTACCTTCATTATAATTTTTTTGGCATCCTCAGGATCCATTGTAATAGAAGGATCTGGTCTTAATTCAATTCTTTTCTTAACCTTATCCACTATATCTTTGATTAGCCCATTATTATTTAATAGGAAATCCTTATTTTTGGTATAAAGAATAATATTCGCACCCTCAAAAGCAGTTTCACTTATATCTTCCTTGTTCGGAATACAGTTCAATATCTCTTTTAAAATTTCTAGCATATGTTCTCCTAATTAATACTTTTATTTTATATTTCTTAATTCCATTTTAAATCCTTTAATATAGTCCATAAAAAACATTAAATCTTAGTAATTATTTCCTTCTCGAATACTTTTTTAACACCCTCTTTTGTAACTGTCATTACATCTATGCCTTCACCTGAAGCAGCATCTCTCTGTAAAGCAGCATTTATTGCAGTTATAGCTAATTTTATTCCTTCTTCCAGAGATGTATTCTTCTTATACATTGTATCAAGAACGCCAAAAGCCATAACACTTCCAGAACCCGAGCTTATATATTCATCAATTAAAGTTACAGTTCCATCTGGGAAAATATCATAAACATAAAATCCATTTGAATCTATCCCACCCAATATAAAATGTGAAACCCCTGGAATAGCACTGAATTTTCTTATATTTGAATATACTAATCTCCCCATTAAATTAGCAGCCTCTTTTACACTTACTTCCTCGCCCTTTCTCATTTGTTTTAAGCTTAATTCGCTTCTTGCAACTCTTAATAATAATTGAATATCTGATATAGTCCCTGCTATTGTTACAGCTAAATTGTCAGTAATTTTATGGACCTTTTCAGCTTTTTTGTCTACTATCAAAAATCCAGCTGTGGCTCTTCTATCCGCCGCTAATACAACACCCTCCTTACAAACTATTCCTACAGTTGTAGTGCCGGATTTTATATAGTCTTCATCGTTTTTCATCATTTACAAATCACCAGAATAATATCCTCTTTATTTTGTTAAATTTTAATTGAAGTGATTGTTTATAAAGCTTTCTTTTTTTTCAGTAGTGTGCAATCCACTGACATATGTCATAACCCTTTAAAATAGTTTATCGAATGCAAAATAAATGTCTGCTGGGACTTTCTCATGTAGGCTCATATGCGGTCTAAAATGATTATACCTCATTCTAAACAACTCGGAATCATTATTACAAAAGGGCATTTCTCTGTCCATAGTCTGAAATAATCTTTCAACCTTTCCTGTAGTAGTTGGGCTATGAATTGCTGAACGGATGTGTTTAATTCCATTTCTTCTGCACCATTTATCAAATTTGCTATCTTCACTTGTTTGCTTGATTTTACAAGCAAAATTCATTTATGTTCTACAACATAAACGTCCTACGACATATGTCTATGGCTTATACACTTTTTTTTCAGTAGTTGGCAAAGTTGACGGCACCGTCAACTAGATTTCATGGTTCTTCATTTTATCACGAAATAAAATCAATTGTTACTAATTTCAGTTTTAACTTATCAAAAGGCTCAACAACTGTTTTTTTGAATATTCCCTTCTCTATCAAGAATCCGCCTAACTCTTTAATCATCTTTCTCCAGTCATTGTCTTTTTTATATTGTCTCCATATTTTCCTTAGGGTCTGTAATCGCTTTCTTGTCTGAGGAATAGAAATAAGTTTGTTCTTGATTGGCTCCCAAATTTTTTCTATTGAAATATCGTTAGGATATTCGTTGCGATAAGAAGTAATCTGAATATCAATATCCTCAATCATCTTCTTTACAAATTTTGTGCTTCTGGATTTGCTTAATTCTTTTAATTTTGAGTCTTGAGTATAGCTTAATTCAATCTCTTTGTATATTCTCTCTATATCTTCTACTACTATTTTGTTGATTTCGTATACTCTCTCGAAGAAATTGGGTATTACTCGCTCTTCTTTAAGCTTACATTTTATAAACTCAATAATATCTGTTTTATTAGTTATAATTGTATCTGTTTTTATATCATAAAGGTACCAGAAGTGGAAATCATTCCCGTATTTGTAATAGAAGAATATCCCTGAAATCTTGTCTTTTTTTAATCCACTAAATATTCCATAAGGTATTTTTTCAAGTTCTTCTACTCCTTTATTTTTAAGGAAATCTTTTAGAGGTTGATAGAACATCTCGCCTCCGCCAAATACGTCTCGCTCTAATTCTGCAAATATCTTTTCATCCTTGCCTCTAATTCTCCTGATAATTCCGAAAACTTTTGGGTGTATCTCCTCGCCAAGTATAGTTTGGTCTAAGCCAATAGATTTGTCAATATTTATAATCTTATTTTGCAAAATCTCCACCAATTTCAATAATTCTTCTAATTCGTCTTCGGGAAAAAAGTTATAGACAAATATTTTCTTGTAAGGAGAACCAATCCTGTCTATTCTGCCCGCTCTCTGGATCATTCTCGTAGGATTCCAGTGAAGGTCATAGTTTATCAAATATTTAGCTGTTTGAAGATTTTGTCCCTCTGACAAAACATCTGTACTTAGAATAATATCTATTTTCTTTGCAGAGAAATCTTCTATAATTTTTTCCCTTTGTTGAGGGTTTTTGCTTGTCAACCCAGAGCCCGAAATCGCTTCTATTTTTAGTTTTGAAAATCTTTTGTCTTTTATTATCTCATTGGATATGTAATTCAAAGTATCTGCATAATAAGTAAATAGGAGAACTTGCCCGTCTTTCGACAAATTTAATAATCTGTCTTTTAAGACTTTTAGTTTGGCATCATCTTCTGGTTTGATTTTATTTACTTTTTCTAAGATATTTCTAAGTAAGTGAATATCCTTGTCTATATCCTTAAATAATTCATCTGCATTATATTCTTTTATCCTAAACTCCGTCAAAATATCTTTTAAATCCTCTCCTTCTAGTTCTTCATCAATGCTCATTAAATATTTGAAATAAGTCTCTTTTGTCAGAAGTTTTCCTGATTTAAGATAGGTTTTCAGTTTTTCTAAGAATCTTATATGATTGAAAATACTTTTCCTGAATGCATCAACACTGCTTTCTAATCTCTTAAGAAGAATAGTTCTAAATATTCCGCCTATTGCAATCATTCTTCCCAATGCAAGTCTTTCTTCTTCTGACTTCAAGCCTTCTTTTCTGTACTCTAAGATTTTATAATAAGCCATTGTCAGCTTTTCTGTGATTGTGTCAGCAATCTCTTTATACATTCCTTTGTAAGCCTTATCTAGCTGATAATTGATGTTCTCTAAAACCCTGTCTGGAAAGATTATCTTTTGTTCTTCTCCTTCTCCGTTGGGCAGTTCAACCCTAATAAAAGCATCCGGGTAATTTTCTATTATGTAGTCTCGTGTTCTTCTTATGGAGATCTCATTTAGCAAATCATTCAATAAAGAGGGATTATCTTTTGCCTGCTTGAAGAATTTAAATAAATCTGATATATTCTCTTTTATGAATGCTGATCTGTCCATCAAGACAAGAAGCATAATCTGCCAATACAAGTCCCAAGGCGTGTTGTTTATTGGTGTTGCTGTTAAGAAAAGCATGTGAGGTCTTTTTCCTGATTTGGCAATGTGATCATTAACTAATGTAAAGAAATTCTCCCATCTGTTTGATAACGGATTTCTAAAATTATGGCTTTCGTCTACTACAATAAGTTCTACATTATCAAATTTTCCACCTAAAGTTTTCTTTGCCTTTTCTACGTAACTTTCTGAGGCCAGATCCTCTTGAGAGAGAATATTCTCTTTTACGTCAATCTTTTTCAATTCTCTTCTCCACATTTCTCTTAATTGAGCAGGGCAAACTATTAGGATGTTCTTTCTTTCATAATATCCTGTTTTTTCAAGGATTTTTTTGGCAATCCACGTTTTCCCTAAACCGACAGAATCAGCAACTATGCACCCGCCGTATTTTTTCATTCTTGTCCATATTCTTGCGATAGCATCTTCTTGGAATTGTGCAAGATTTACTTTAGTTTCCGGTAACCCTCTTGGTTTGTCCTTTTCCTCTTTCTGCTCTTCTTTTATGTCCTCTTTCTGCAACTCGTATAAGGTTTTGATGTAGACTTCATAAGGAGTATAGGGTTTGCTCCCAAATCTGGATTCTTCTAACAGCTTGATTAGTTCATCTTTGAAATTAATTGACTCTGCCCAGAATTTCTCAAACCATTCTTTTCTTGTATGGTCTGCCTGAGATTTTAACTGCCAAGTGTTCAATTCACCATATCTTGTCAATCCAGCAGCAGTAAAGTTTGAAGAGCCTATGACGATTCTATCATCAAAAATATACGCTTTTCCATGCAGGAATTTTTCAAACAATCTTATCTCAACATTTTTCTTCTTTAGAAATTCAATAAATATTTTTACTGTTTGGTTTGCTTCTTTTGTCAAGTCAAAGCCTTCAACTTCTTTTCTTATCTCCTGAATTAAAACATCTCCAAGAGTCTTTTCATTCTGAATTTCCGGAGTTTTGCCAAGAAGAAGCCTGAACCTCTCAACACCTTTTAGGTTCTCCTTAATCATTGCAAAAGCTTCGATATTAAAGAAAGCTGTTGCTACATCAAACTTTGTCTTGGGATTTTCCTTCAAAGTATTATTCAGGAAACTAATCAACCTGTTTCCTTCACTGTTGTCTATGATTTCTTTTGGTATTGGCATGTTAATTCTCTAAATATCTAAACAAAAGAGAAAGTTGTGATTGGTATATAGATTATATTATTCCCCTTTTTTATATTTTGGCATTCACAGATGATTATACCATACTTAGAGTTGTATTTTTTTATTGCTCTTTCAATTTGTCCTTTGTCTTTTTTCCCATATCCAACTTCAAGGGGGATTATATTTTCTTTTGTATCTTGGATTATAAAGTCAGCTCCGCCTTCATCTGCATCATAAAATATCCCTGTTGGTAGATTAATTGTTTCTTTCATCCTTATTAAATATGAAGCAACCATATTCTCTATAAGAACTCCAAACATCCCCCTATCATTCCTATCAAAAGCTCCGAGTTTAAATCTTATTGCAGTATTTATCGAAGGTGAGAGGAAGTAATATTTCCAAGGTTTTCTAACTACCTTTCCAGCACCACCATAAGGCTTGATGCTAAAAATAAGGTGTGTTTTTTCTAGAACATCCAAAATGCTTCTTACTAAAGTGGGAGATATGCCTAATCTTTCAGAAAGTTTTGAATCAGAAGTCCCTCCCGGAGATTGTAATGCTAAGAAAGTCAAGATTCTTGATATGGTGTTTCTTGTTTCTGTGTTAAATGATTGTATTGAAAATATATCTTTTTCAATTACTCTATCAATCATACTAAATATTTTTTCATGAGCTTCAATTTGAGACATGTTTAAAGTAAATGGAAACCCTTTATAGCAAACAAAGTCTTCCCATTCTTTTTCAATTGGCCTTTCTATCTTCAAAATCTTTTTAGTGAGTTCGTTTTCTTTCGAGGAAGCATATTCAACAATCGCATTATTTTCTCCTTTGAAGATTAAATCCCTTACGCTTTCAGCCATGTCTTTTGGAGGGAACCAGCTATCATATCTTAAGGTTAAGTATTCTGAGAAATTCATTGGAAAGACAATTTCTTTTGTTGTTCTTCTCGCAGCATCGACACTCAACTCTAAACTTAATGCAGAAGATCCTGTAAATATCATGAAAATCTTTTTGCTTTTATCAAATAGTATCTTTGCGGTTTCGCTCCAATTACTATCAAAATGGGCTTCATCAACAAAAATAAATATTTCTTTATCTAAATGTATTGGAGAGGTTTTATGAATTTCCTGAATAAAAGTGTCTGTAACATCCAAAATCTTCCTACCAAGATAAGCCTTGAGTTCGTCTGTTGAAAAGTAAAGAAGTCTATCCTGCTCAATTTTCTTTTGATTCTTTAAATAATCATAAATCTGGAATACTATTGTTGTCTTTCCAACACCCCTTAAACCTGGCAAGATAACTAGCCTTTTGCTTATGTTTCCTAACTGTTCGCCCATGAGGTAATTATCAACATATTTTTTAATTCTGAAATAAGCCCTCCTATATTTGAGAGTTCTTCCTGCTTCTTCAAGGTGATTTTTAACAAGTTGCGGAGCTTCAGCTAGTTTTGCCAAAGTGTACTTCAACAGTTGCTCTTTTTCATTTATCTCCATTTTTCCTTCCCCCAACATTGTACTTTTTTATGTATATCTCTTTATAAACACTTATACATTTTAATGTATAAGACTATTTAAGCCTTTTGATTGATTTTTTATAGTAAATTGATAGTATTGGCATAAGTTAAGGGGTGTTTTCATTCAGAGCTTTCTCTAAGCCATTTTAGGACTTCGGGCTTGACTTCAATGATGATTGATTTTTTGGACATGTTAATCTCCTAAACATATAATTTTCCTATAACTGAAAATATGGCATAATACATTCTTAATGTCAAATTTCTAAACAATTCTTCATTTATATGGGCTTCGTTAAAAATGTGATGGGATATATTTCTAACTCTTTGACAGACTGTAAATGCGACTGCTAATTTGTCTTCAGATTGTTCTGCATCTCTAATTTCATTAAGCATATTGGAATAATTTTTGCTTATTTGATAATTTGATAAAAAACATTTATCACTCGTGTAATTAAAATTATAATTTGGTGCGATCACTTTCTGGTAAAGTTCCCCAATACCACCTTTTTGTAAAGGTATATTTTGCGCTTTAGGGGACTTTTTAATAAATGTTTCTAAAATAAGAGTCATATTCACAAGGAAATTATTTACTATGACCTGTGCTTCATTAGAATTTGGTGCTATTTTTAAGAAACGTTCAGTTCCTTCACACTCTAAAAAACTTGCTAACAATGATGCCAACGCAGACCTTAATGAACGGAAAGATAAGTCACAAACGATTTTGGATTTGACAATGCCTCTTAGAGAATCGACTGTCAAACTAAATCTTGAGTCATGTAAAATTATTTCTTTTTCAATTTGCTCTATCCTACATAGTAATTTTTTGGTATATTCATATTCATTACCTTTTTCTAGTTGGTTTTCTCTAATATCAAAAGTTAGAATCCATACTGAAGGAGTTTCGCTTCTTTGAAGTCTTAAATCTTGCTCAAAAGCATATTCAAACCATTGAAAGGCTTTATCGTAATGTCCTGCAAAAAGACTGTAAACACCTGCATGATAATAAGCTGTTCCTTTGTGTATTTTGCGGTAATTACCAGAATCTATCTGTTCTATCCTTTCAAGCAAAGACAACCACATTTCAATTCCGAGAGTTTGCCTTCCAGAGAGAAAAGAATTAATTATAAATGTTGTATGCTCTTGAAAAAATTTATCCGCAGCCTGCCAATTTTGTATTAAAGAAAAATCTTTTCGTATCAATTCTGCGAATTCAGGAGTATTTATTAAAGATTTATAATCTTGGATAGTATACTGTCTGCCTAATAGATTAGTCCCTAAGTATCTACTTGACTCGAAATTAAATACAATTACTTCATTCATCTTTTAATCCCTCAAACTCCTCGCCTTTTCAAGCCTCTGCTTAACTAACTCACAAACACTCCAGTAAACCTCTTTCCTCTCCTCTTTGGTCAATCCAATCTCATCAAAAATAATCTTGTCAAGCTCTGTCCTGTCAGGAAAAGGCTTTGGCTCTTGCTCACGAATTGGCTTGTCTGAGTTGATGCCAAGTTCTTCGAAGATTGATCTGGGTTTATGTTTTTCATATTTTTTTAAAACACTAATAATCTTTTTCTTGTCAGTCTCTATTTTTAACGGATTTATTATGATTAGAGGCTTCATTTCTGGAGCATAAGTTTGTAATGCTCCTTCTCCTAACCCTGTACGCCCAAATATCTCTACCATTAAGAAATTAATAACAGAATTTAAAGTAAAAACTAGAAGTTCAATATTCTCAGGGTAAATTAGATAATAGTACGCGTGATCTACCAAAAAATGTTCTCTATTCCATGGAAACAAAAAACGTTCATTAAAAAATTGATTAAATAAAATATCTGCTTTTGGTAGGTCGGGGATTTCATACCATCTAATTCTTCCTGAAACACTTGGTATTTTTAGCCAATGTATCCCATCTTCATTTTTCTGTTTTTCCCCCCATTCAATATATTTCAAGGCATTTGTTCCTTTGAGTTCCGATTTTGTTTTGTCGCAGATAAAAGCTTTAAATTTTAAAGTTGTTGGATTTATTATGATAGATTCGCATTCTTTTGGACCCTTAACAACCGGTTTCAAAAATTCCTTTTCAATTTTCCATTCTCTTTGTTTTTGTTCATCCAAATAGAAAAATTCATTTACACCAGTTTTAATACCAAATCGAATTTTTGATATTTTTCCTAATTCAACTAATTTATTTTTCCCCTTCTCCAAAATTGTATAAAAGATATCAGGAGCTCGGATATATTTTCCGCCCCATTTATTGCCTTCATAACTGCCTATCTTGAATCTGCCATTTTTGTAGTTTTCGGGATATTCCCAGCCATCTTCAAGCAAATCCTCCTGAATCATCGGAAAACATCTAAAATCTTGGGTTGCAACAACATTTTTAACCAATTCAGTGATTCCTTCTCTCTTTATTTTTGCCTTAATGTTTTCAATGCCAATAAGATTCTGTGTAGATAAAACTTCTTCAAATTGTTTCTTGAACATTACAAATTTTGCTGTATGTTTTACATTTGACCAAATTGTTTCATTCCCACCATTTATTCCAGAAATCCAATCTCCCAAGTTTCTCTGTCTGACTTCAGGAGCCCCAAATAAAGCAATTATCGTATTTACATCAGCATGAGCAAAGCTTCTTTTTGGATTATCATAAATCGCAGTTATTGGAACATATTTGCAGAGAAATTCCTGTAATTCTTTACCATAACCAACATCAAGCCAAGAATTGGATGTAATAAAACAAAAAGTTCCTTTGTTATTCAATAAGCCTAAGCCATGAAAATAGAAGTAAATGTAATAATCACTCTGTTTATTGAGGTTTTCAATAACAGGAAAATGGCCCCGCACAGATCTAATAAGTTTTTCTTTGTATTCTTTTCTATCTTCAATCTTTACTTCTGACTTCATTTTGTTTGGCGGAGAAATCATTTCTTGCCTGACATAAGGCGGATTACCAATAACAACATCAAACCCATTCTTTTCTGAAAAGATTTCTGCAAAGTCAATGTCCCAGACAAATGGCTTCTTTTCAGGATCTCTCAGTAATGCTTTGATTTTCTTCAGCTTTTCAATTTCTTTCTCGTTAATATCAATTCTAAATTCATTTTCTTTTACTTTCTTTTCATCTATATTATATTCTCCAGTTAATGTTCTTTGGGATTTGGCTTTTTGGATATCATTCTTCAAAACTTCAATGTCCGTCCCAAGGCTTTCAATCCTCTCGTCAATAATTTCCTCAAAAAGCCTTATCTCCTCTGTCTTTACTTCTTCAGGAGTTTTGAATTTTGCAGTCGGAGAATTTTCAAAGTATTTTCTTTTCTCCTGCTTAAGAACTTCCAGCTTCTTTTTTAAATGAGGCTTCAAATTATTTGTTCTCAGGTTAAAGCTTATTCCGCCTATTTCCTGCACAAGAGAGTCTCCAATTCTTAAGTTAAGGTTTAAGTTGGGCAATAAAGGATGTTTCCTTAATTCGTCTTTCTTGAACTCAGTTTCAACAATCAACTGAAGCCATAATCTTAATTCAGCGGCATGAATTGCCCAAGGCATTACATCCACACCATAAAGAGAATATTGGGTAATCCTGTTTTTCAATTGAAAATCTGTCAGGTTTCTGTCCATATACTTGTAGATTATCCTGTAAACTTCTGCAACAACATTCAGCATTCCAACAAGAAAAGCCCCAGAACCGCAGGCAGGATCAACAACAGATAAGTTGTCAAGGGTTTCTTCTAATTTTCTCCACAAATTTCCTTTGTCAAACCATTTTTCTATTTTGTCTTTTTCTTCTGGTAAATCAAAAATTAAATGATAAAATTTCTCCTTTGGAATTTCTGGCAGATTTTTTGACAAATACTCAACCAAACTTCTTCTACACATGAAATCAACTTCAACTCTTGGAGTATAGAAAATGCCCAAATCATTCCTGTCATAAATCTCATCGCCGACATAAGCCAATGACTCATAAACATAACCAATCATCTGGGGGTCAACTGCAACTTCTGATTCAAGAGGCATGTCTTCTTTTATTGTAAAATTGTACTTCTCAAAGAACTCAAAGATTCTCTGAAACATCCTGTCATTTATCTCAATTTTCAGACTATCCAGATTATTCTGCCTGAACAAGCCACCATTAAGATAAGGAGCGCTTAAAATAACCTTTACGATATCATCAGGCAAACCTTTAATTTCATCTGAGCGGTTGTTAAATGCCTTAAGAAATACCTGCTTGAGCCATTTATCATAAAATTCATTTGAGCTGAATTTGCTAAGATTCTTGTAAGAAGTCCAGAGCCATTCAATAAACTTTGGATGTTCCAGCCACTTCTTTTTTGAGATAAAATAAATGAACATTATCCTGTTGAGGAGTTGCAAAGTAAACTCATGAGATTCTTTTCTCGGAGTATTCTGCTTGTGTAAATCATTCCTTAATGTAAAAAATATGTGTTTATAGTCTTCAAAGAAATCTTCTGTTACTCTTTCAACACTGAAAGCCTTTTTCCATTTTCTCCAAACATCTCTCCAGATTGCTTCATTTTCATAGCGTATATTGGCAAGCGTCTCAATAACACTATAGTATTCCTTCTTGCTTATTACGTCCTCTTTATCAACAATTAGTTTAGTTAATCTAAGTTTATGTTTCCCAACTTCAACTTTTTCTCTGTCAGGGAATACAAAAATAATTTCAGAATACCTTGTTGTAAAGATTAAGAGAAACTGCAAATATTGTTTATCAAATGTATTTGTTACAGATCTAATAAAAGAAGGAGTCAAAGTTGTCGTCTCAAGCAAAAAAACAGGAAGCTTATCATCAAAACTCAATATGGAGTATACCTCTTTAATTCTTTGTTCATCTTCTTTTCTGAAATCAAATGAAGTTTTCTTTCTTTTTGAAGAAATGTCGAAAAGAATGTTTTTTGGATAATTTAATAGTTTAAAAAGATCAAAGATATCTTGAGCAGAGTTTATCTTAGTTATGTGTTGGTATATGCGTTCACGTATCTCTTTTTTTAACTCTTCAGCTTTCATATTATCTCCCACCCATTTCCTTAACAGCCTGCTCAGGGCTTTTACTGTTTGTTGTTGTGTGGCATGATTAATGATTTTTCAAAATCTAATGCTCTTCCCATTCTCTAATAAATGCACATTAACACCTACTTTATAACCCTCTTCCTCAGCTAATTCCCCAAATGCTTTTTGTTTTTCATTTCCTGCATGAGTTGGTATCAAATTTTTAGGCTTTAATATATTAATTAAATCTCTTAAATCCTCTCTGGAACTATGCCCACTTACATGGATATTTGAAAAAATCCTGACTCTTTTCTCTTTTAATTTTTCTTCCATTCTTCTCCTGTTTTCAATATTTAATTCTACTGGAATAACTCTATTAGAAAAGATAACCTGATCCATCGGTTTAAATTCAAACTGAAACTGCCCATTTACAATCTTGCTTAAAACAGAATTCGGCTCTCCCTGCCCGCCGGTGCATATCACTAGATATTTATCTCTTAATTTATTTAATTTCCTGAAAAAGCCATCAATCTCATTTCTATATTTTAATATCATGGCACGCTTGGAAAAATTTACTAATTTTTGTTTCTCAGCAGACACTATATATTTATCAAAGCTTCTTCCAACAAACACAACCTTTCTTCTTAATTCATTTCCAAAATCCAATATGCTTTGCAGTCTTGCTATATGTGATGCAAATGTAGTTGCAAATATTGCTTTTTCAGAATTTTCAGTTCCATGCAAAACTTCTTTTAACATTTCTCTTGCAACTTTTTCGCTTGGTGTTTTTTGGTCCAGGTCTGCATATAAGCTTTCAACTACTAAGGCTTTTATGCCCTTTTTCCCCAATTCTTTTAATCTTTTTGTATTTGTTGTTTTTCCAACCACTGGATGATTATCAAACTTAAAATCATTTGCATATATTACAATACCTTCAGGAGTATGCAAAGCTAAAATTGCAGTATGTGGTGTTGAATGTGTTACACCGACTAACTCAACTTTAATATCTTTATTAATCTGGAAATTTGAATTTAAATTTACTGGCTTTAAGGGATTTTTTAAATTATAGCCATCTTCTACCATCATTCTTCTTATAACATCTATTGTATATGGTGATGAGATTATAGGTGCATCATATCTCGGCGCTAAAAATGGTATTGCTCCTATATGATCTAAATGACAGTGGCTGGTAAATATCGCCTTTACTGTTTTAGGGTCTAATATATTGTCATTTGGAATAGCCCCTTTTCTAATCATTGCATCTCTTGAAATTAAGCCCTTTTCAACTATTTCTTCTTCAAAATTTATAATCTCGGGTAAAAAAAAGCCCATATCAAATATAACTGATTCTTTATTAAAGCTTAAACCAGTCATATTCTTGCCAACTTCGCTATAACCTCCAACTGCATATAATTCCATCTATAAATCTTAAAAGTAGTCTCTTTATATAGATTTCTGAAGAAAAATTTAAAGTGTGGCATCATTTCAGGACATCAGGCTACTGGATAACTGGTTAGCTCATTATTGTGATGTAGAATATACTTCTTCTTTGTTTTGGCTTTTAAATGTAATATTTTGCATTATCGCTCCTCTTAGGTTTTTTTACAAATTTCTTTTTAAACTTTTTTGCTCAAAAATCAACAATGGCTTAATTCGGCTTGAAACCAGTTTTTATCGCATTTACACTGAAACATATATTCTTAAGTATGCAGGACAGCTAACCAGTTACAAAATTAGTAATGTTGGTGGTGAAATGGTAAAGAACTGGTGTAACTGTTTAATGCAGTTAAAAATAAAACCAAGAAGAATTAGGATAGAAAAGCCGTTTGAGTTTGAATCTAAAATGGGTATAGAAGAGAGCGGAATTAAATTAATACAATAGGCGTCAATAACTGCAGTAAGTATAACTACTATGATACTTTAAAAGCGTTTGATCAAATATATTAATCTAAAAGTAGTAACAAATGCGAAAGGTTTATAAATCCTTTAAATTATTAAAATCTTATGGCAATAGGCACTTTAGAAGATATACACATTTTAACTTACGGTAGAAATGAATTTACTGAGGAATTAATCAGAAAACATAATAAAATTTTTGAAAAAACAGCCGCAGGAATTCCAGAAAATCAAAAGGGTCAAGAAGTCCAACTAAGTGTAACTAAAAGAGCTGCTTTAACAACTACTATATGGGAAGATCCAACCTTAAGAAGTTCTAATGTGTTTCCAATAACGCCACAAGAATCTGAAGAATTATTACAAGTGAATAGATTACCAAATCTCGGGGGGTATTGGGAAGATTTAGGTTTAACTTTAAGATTACCTAAGGGTCAAATTCAGGAAGATACCGTAAATCCAAAAGAATCTTTAAGATTATATAATGCCTTAGAAGAAGATCTTAAAATTGGATTATTTAAAAACCCATTTACAAATGAAACTTATAGCTTAGGTATTTTAACAGAAAGGATTTTAGTAGTTAATCCAGGTTTTGTTCCTGACCCAGGAATGCCATTAGGTGGTTATTTTACAGTTTTGCATGGATTAACGCAAATTTATCCACATCCAATATTTCAAAGAGAAGAACGAGAAATTAAATTTGAGGGTTATGGTTTAGAATTTGGGTTACCTTTTTTAAATCAATTAGATAAAGGTGATAGAAATGTTTACCCGCCTAAGAAATCTTCAACAGGTTTAATGGTTCTCGGTCGTGACGGGGACTTGGGTCTCGGCGCTAGGGACGAGGGTATTGCCTTTTCGGGTAGTGCTGGTTGGGGTATATTTGCCCAAAGGGCCAAAAAAATCTAGACGCCGAATTAGAGGTTATAAGAGATTCTAATTTATCTCACTAAGAATTAGTTAAAGCGATTGAATTCTACAGAGACACAAAGTAACTATTTACAAAAGGCTACTGGAATATATTTATAAATCTCGATTATAACCCACTTTTAATGGTATTTAAGGTATTCAATACACTAACAAAGAAAATTGAAGTTTTTAAGCCTATTAAAGACAGAAAGGTTAATATGTTTGTATGTGGTATTACTCCCTATAATTTTGCACATATAGGAAATTTAAAAACATTTACTCAGTTTGATATCATTGCCAAATATTTAAGATACAAAGGATTTGATTTATTCTATCTGCAGAATGTTACTGACATAGACGATAAAATAATTAACAAGTCTAGAGAAGAAAAATTAGAAGCTTTAGAGTTAGCCAAGAAATATGAAAAAATCTTTCATGAGCACATGGATTTATTAGGTATAGACAGTATAAACAAATTTGCAAGAGCCTCAGAGCATATCCCGGAAATAATACAGCAGGTTCAAAGATTATTAGATAAGGGTTTTGCTTATATCACAGATGACGGGATTTATTTTGAAGTTAACAAGTTCGGTGGCTATGGAAAACTATCTCAGCAGCCTTTAGATCAGATTAAAGAGGGTGCAAGAGTAGAAGTAAATGAAAATAAGAAAAATCCTGAAGATTTTGTTTTATGGAAAAAACAAAAACCAGATGAACCTTTTTGGGATGCAGTTTTTGAAGCGGATAATAAAAAAATTAAAATTCCCGGAAGGCCTGGCTGGCATATTGAAGACACAGCAATAACAGAGCATTTTTTTGGCCCGCAGTATGATCTGCATGGTGGTGCTGTTGATCTAATATTCCCTCATCACGAAGCAGAAATTGCGCAGCAGGAAGCATCTTCAGGAAAAATTCCATTTGTTAAATACTGGATTCATACTGCTTTTCTAAACATAAACGAAGAAAAAATGTCAAAATCTTTAGGAAATTTTTTTACATTGCCGGAAATATTGGATAAAGGCCATAAGCCGAAAGCTATCAGGTATTTATTTATTTCAGTTAATTACAGGCAGCCAATGAATTTTACATTCGAATCATTGGAATATGCGCAAAATGCAGTTGACAGGATTAATACTTTTTATAATTCGTTGGAAAAGAAATCAAAAAAAGATAATACTAAAATCCCCACATTAGTGAATTTATTATTAGGAAGATTTGAAGAGGCAATGGATAATGATTTGAATAGTTCAGAAGCCTTAAGCGAAGTTTTTATTTTTATAAGGAAAGTTAACAAATTAAAGCTAAGTGAAAATAATGTTGAAATGATAAGAAAGGCCTTTAAAAAATTAGATTCAGTTCTGGGAATTTTAGAAGAGCAATATGTCAAGCCGCCAGAATATATTGAAGATTTAATTGAAGAAAGGGAAAAAGCAAGAAAATCCAAAGATTTTAGTAAAGCAGATTTAATAAGAAAAACCATAGAAGATAAGGGTTATATATTAGAAGATACAGATAAAGGTGCAAGAGTAAAGAAAAAATAAGGTCTTAAAATGGATACTGAAACAAAACTCGATATTATAACAAGGAACACAGAAGAAGTATTAACAAAAGAGGACTTAATTCAATTTCTTGAAAATAAGCTTCCTTTAAAGCATTATATCGGCTTTGAAATCTCTGGAAAGATACATCTTGGCACAGGCCCTATGTCTATGTTAAAAGTTAAGGATTTTATGGATGTTGGCGCAGATTGCTCTATATTTTTAGCAGATTGGCACACTTGGATTAATGATAAATTAGGTGGTGACAGGGAAATAATAAAAAAAATTGCTGTGAACTATTTTAAAGAAGGAATGAAAGCAAGCTTAAAATGCGTCGGGGGAGATCCAGATAAGTTAAAATTTGTCTTAGGTTCTGATTTATATCATAATAATGATGATTACTGGGCAACAATGATAGAAGTCAGTAAAAATATTACATTAGGAAGAATACAAAGAAGCATAACTATAATGGGAAGAAAAGAAGGCGAAGCAGTGGATTTTGCTAAATTAATCTATCCTCCAATGCAGATTGCTGATATTTTTGTTCAGGGTATAAATTTGCCTCATGCAGGATTAGATCAAAGAAAAGCCCAGGTAGTTGCAAGAGAAGTTGCACCAAAATTAAAAATAAAACCTTTGTTAGATAAAGAAGGAAATAAAATAAAGCCTGTTGCTATCCATCATCATTTAATATTGGGATTAGGAAAACCAACAATGTGGCCTGTGCCTAAAGATCAATTACAAGAGCTTTGGTCTAGTTTAAAGATGAGTAAATCAAAGCCAGACACTTGTATTTTTGTTCATGATTCTCTAGAAGAAATAAAAAGAAAGATAACAAATGCATTTTGTCCTGAAGGGGAAGCAGTATTTAATCCTGTCTTGGATTGGGTCAAATCCTTGTTATTTAGAGATAAAGACTCAAAGTTATCAATCGAAAGGGAAAAGAAATTTGGTGGCGATGTTGAATATGGCTCTTATATAGATTTGGAAATGGATTTTTTGAATAAAAAGTTGCACCCTGTAGACCTAAAAAATGCAGTAGCAGAAAAATTAATAAAATTTTTAGAGCCAGCTAGAAAACACTTTGAAATGCCAAAAATTAAAAAAATGAAAGAAGAGATGGAAGAATTACTAATCACAAGATAAACTACATTAGTCTTAAATAAACATATTCGCTTGGTTGTGGTATTACATTTATTTGAGTATCATTAATTTCTCTGCTTTTTGTTTGGTCTATATGATAATCCATTGCCCATAAGATATATCTTTTTAATTCAGTTGCAGAATTTTTATTCATAATCCCATATTATGTCTAATTCAGAATTCGGGCTAAAAGATAGAAACCGAAAGATTTAATGTCTACATAATTGAATTTGAATAATTGAGTCTTTTCCTACAACTGCATATTTATTATCCAATCTATTTTCAGCATATCCGGTTGTATCTATTGAACCTTTTATGTTAACATTTCTCAAATGAACAAAATGTTCTGTATCTTTTTCTAAGACTCCTTCAAGTCCAGTTAATGTAAATCCATTTTCAGTTTCCCAAGTTTTATGGTAAACAATAACTATTCGACCATACATTTGTTTTAATTCTTCTTCCATTTTAATCTCCTTGAAAATAGATTTAACTCTGTCTTTATAAATCTTTCGGTTAATTTACTACTCTTAAGTTTATACTGATAACGCCAGAATTCTGAACTCAAAATCTGAAAGATTTTGCCACGCTGCGCTTTCACTCTGCTGAGTTCAGGAGACCTAACAGGAATTTAACTAGAAATGCCTCAGCTCGACATTTCTCCAAATTTGATTTTCCAACTCTGTTCACTTCGTTCACGAGGGAAAATCAAACTTCGTTAAATTCCAATGTTATATTCAATCATCGGAGAATTATTATTTAGGGGTTGGCTCAGTATTAATCAGCTAAAAGCAACTATTCAACAAATATCGCAGGTCTTCCAGGCTTAGATTTAACAGATTTATTTTGAGGGTCATATCTCTTCTTGTCATTTACTGCAAATACCTTAACATCCTTATTTGTCCTAGAACTTAATTTTTCAGCATCATAATTGCTAATCTCAGTTGGAATAACATACAAATAAACATTTTTTATATTTTCCCCATTTTTCTCTTTAACTAAATTTATTATGTTTACAATATCAGATACGGTTCTGTCAATTGTTTCATCAATCTCATCAAATTTCTTGTCAATCTTATTTTCATCAAATTTCGGCCATTTCTCTAAACTTATAAAATTTTTATTCCCTAGTTTTTCCCATAATTCTTCAGTAATATGCGGGCAAAATGGGTGCAGTAATTTAACAAACTTCCCTAAATCTTCTTTATTAATCTCTTGTTCAAAACTATCAAATAATTCTCTTATTTTTATTACAGCAGTATTATATTTTAAATCTTCAATCTCAGTTGTAACATCTTTTATAGTCTTATTTAATTTGCTTTCAATTCTTGCGCTTGTTTTGCCAAATTTAACGTTTGAAAAATATTCGAATACTTTTTTAATAAATCTTAAGCTTCCTTCTGCTCCTTTTTCAGACCAGGCTAAGTCTTTATCAGGGCTAGCTAAAGAAACTAAAAACAATCTTGCTGTATCTATCCCATATTCTCCAGAAACAGCTTCAGGCAGTATTACATTGCCTCTTGATTTGCTCATTACATGACCATCTTCACCATGCAGCAGCCCCTGATTAAATAATCTGATAAACGGCTCATCAAATTTCAGATATCCTAAATCTCTTAATGCTTTAGTAAAAAATCTCGCATAAATTAGATGCATACAGGCATGCTCAGCTCCGCCTATATATTGGTCAACTGGCATCCAGTATTTTACTTTATTCTTATCAAATGGCTCTTTATTATTTTTATTATCGCAATATCTCAGGAAATACCAGCTGCTGTCAAAAAATGTATCCATCGTATCTGTTTCTCTTCTAGCCATGCCTTTACATTTGGGGCATTTAGTATTAATGAAATTCTTATTAGTTTCTAATGGATTCCCTTTTCCAAATTTTACATCTTCCGGTAATTTAACTGGCAGCTCATTTTCAGGCACTTGAACAATCCCACATTTATCACAATAAACAATTGGTATTGGTGTCCCCCAGTATCTTTGCCTTGATACTAGCCAGTCTCTTAATTTATATTGAATCGATTTTTTTCCAAGATTTTTAGATTCTAAAGCCTTGGTAATATGCTCTTTAGCTTCATCACTAAATAGATCATTAAAAGCCTCAGAATTAATTAGTTTCCCAACACCATCATAAGCCTCTTTGATTGATTTCTCATTTAACAATTTTTCAGATTGAACAACAATTTTAATTGGTAATTTATATTTCTTAGCAAAATCAAAATCTCTTTGATCATGGGCCGGAACCGCCATTACCATTCCCGAACCATATTCAGCAACTACAAAATTGCCTGTATAAACCGGGATTTTCTCTTTGGTTAAGGGATGTATAGCATAACTTCCAGTAAAAACACCCTCTTTCTCCATTTCTCCTAAAACTTTTTCACTGGCAGACTTTAATTTTTTCATGAAATTCTCAACATCTTTCTTTTGTTTTTCTGTTACTAATTCGTTTAATCTTGGATGCAAGGCAGATACTACCATAAAAGTTACCCCAAATAATGTATCTGGTCTTGTTGTGAATATTCTCCAGTTTTCATTATTGATTTTAAAAACAATCTCAGTTCCAAAACTTTTTCCTATCCAATTTTCCTGCATTATTTTTATTCTGTTTGGCCATTCTAATTTTGCAATATTATTTAATAATTCATCAGCATATTTTGTAATTTTAATAAACCATTGCTCTAATTGTTTTTGTTGAATATCTGTCTCTTTATGTCTCCAGCATTTTCCATTATGCACTTGTTCATTTGCTAAAACTGTTTTACATTCAGGACACCAGTTAGTAGTTGAATTTTTTCTATAAACCAACCCAGCCTTCATAAACTCTAAAAAGAAATACTGGTTCCATTTATAATAATCAGGATCTGAAGTTTTCAGCATTCTATCCCAGTCATAACTTAAGCCTAACTCTTTTTGCTGTTTAATAAAATTCTTGATTGCTTCCTCAGTAAATTTCTTAGGGTGTGATTTAAATTTTATAGCAGCATTTTCAGCTGGCAATCCAAAAGAATCATAACCCATTGGATATAAAACATTAAAGCCCGTCATTCTCTTAAATCTTGCATAAATATCCCCTATAGTATAATTAAAAGCATGGCCCATATGCAGACCGCTGGCGCTTGGATACGGAAACATTTCCAAACAATAGAATTTATTTTTATTTGAATCTTCTTTAATTCTAAATATTTTTTTCTCTTCCCATTTCTTTTGCCATTTGGATTCTATTTTTTTAAAATTTATATCATTTTCCATCAATTTAACCTTAAAACTAGAAATTTAAAGGTTTCGTTCTTTTTCTAACTGGAATTTCTCTTCCAGAAAAGCTTTATAAACCTGATAAATCTAAAAATCCCTATGATAAAGCCAACATTAAGCAGGATTAATACTTCTTGTCTAGTTGGCACAATGCTTTTTTTAATGTTACATAAACGTTATTGGCTTAACTAAAAGTTCAGCGTTCTTTCTGGTTTAAATTCAAACTTGAACCATATCTATTTTGCTGGACTTTTTATCAAACTTAAGCCAAACTACTAAAAATGAAACAAATACTAAGAGCGGAAATCTGTATCTTGTCTTTGAAGCAGTTAGTTTTGGAAAAACTAAATCCAAAGCAGAAAATTATCTTAAATAGGGTAAAAAATTTAGAAGGCGTTTCAGTTTCAAGTTTAGTTTTGCGTCTTAAAGGGGAGCTTCAATGCACCGATTCAGCATTATGGAAAACAATCAGAAGCTTAAGAAAATTAAATTTGTTAGAAAATTCAAGTAAAATTACCTTAACAAAAACAGGAAGATTTTTGATAGAGGGGACTAAAAATGATACCAACTCAAAGTTCAGATATAACTGACCAACTACATAGGAAATTAATTCAAGCAAATCCAACATTTTCAACAGATGCAAACATGGATAGTATATTTCAAAACATTAGGATTAGTCTTTCAAGATGTTTGCTTGAATTAGGGAATATTGAAAGTAACTTAATTGCAATCGGTTCAAACATAAATGAAAGTCAATCTGCTCAATTAAGAACAATGCTTTCAGGTTATGGGCTAAGATCGCTTGCAGATGTTTACTTGCCTCAAAAACAACTAGGAGATCAAAGATATCTATAGGCTTAACAGAGTAAACCAGTTTCACAAGTTTTATTAATGACACCTCTTTTTTATTTTTATGGCAAAACACGAATTACATAAATTATCTTATTCTTATGATGCATTAGAGCCTTTTATAGACGCAAAAACAATGGAAATCCATCATACTAAACACCATCAAGCATATGTAGACAAATTAAATTTAGCTTTAGAGAAACATCCTGAATTATTCAATAAGGATTTAAAAGAATTAATTAAAAATATTAATACAGTTCCAGAAGACATTAAAACAGCTGTAAAAAATCATGGCGGGGGTCATTTAAATCACTCTTTATATTGGCAGATTATGACTCCGGATAAAAAAGACAGGGAATTTAATGGTAAAGTAGCAGATGAAATAAATAAAACCTTTGGGAATTTTGAAGAATTTAAGAAAAAACTAACAGAAACTGCCTTAAATCTATTTGGTTCAGGTTGGGCTTGGTTAGTAATTAATAATGATAAATTAGAAATTATCTCTACACCAAATCAGGATTCACCTTTAATGCAGAATAAAATTCCAATTTTAGGCATTGATATGTGGGAGCATGCATTTTACATTTTAAGACAAAACAGAAAGAACGAATATGTAGAAGCCTTCTTTAATATTATAAACTGGAAGAAAGTAAATGAATTATTTGAAAGCTAAAATTACCAATTTTTGAAAATTAAAGACAGGGTTATAGATTTTAGAGGATTGAAAGCTCTTTGGTCTGCTCCTATTCTAATGACTGCTATAGTTTTCAACATAACTTTATAGAAAATCATTCTACTACTGATGAAGTGCCTTGCGATATGGCTAATGTTGATTTAGAATTAGGAGAAAATAGATGGCTTGATTTAATTAGATTAAGTGTAGAAGCAAGATAAATAAGAGACGGAAGAGACCTCTTGATTGGCAAAAATGATGAATGGAAAAGAATAAAAATCAATTATTTTTAACAAGGCTATGACTAAAGAAATCTTGCTATCTAAGGAATTTTACGATCGAAAAACTGAGGAAGTTGCTATCGACTTGCTTGGAAAGATACTTGTAAGAAAGGTAGATGGTAAAAGATTACGTGGAAAGATTGTTGAAGTAGAAGCGTATCTTGGGGAATATGACAAATCCGCCCATGCAGCAGCAGGAAGGACAGATAGAACTAAAGTTTTATACGGACCTTCAGGACATTCTTATGTTTTTCAGTTACGAGCATATCATTGTCTTAATGTAGTGGCAGAGCCTCAAGATTCGCCAGGCTGCGTTTTAGTACGAGCCTTAGAGCCTCTTAATCATCATGACTATCTAAAAAAGAATAGGAGAAAAGCAAAAGATTCCAATATAAAAGACTTGTGTAATGGCCCTGGAAAACTTTGCCAGGCATTCAAAATAGATTTAGCACAATATGGTGCAAATCTTAGAAGTTTAGATTCTGAATTATATATTATAGAACCAGAAGAAATTGCTCCGTTTGACATAATGGTTACAACAAGAATAGGGATAACTAAGCATTCTGACTGGAAACAACGATATATCATCGCTGGAAATGCATATGTTTCGGGGGATAAAAAAACTAATCTTGGGAGAATCCTAAAACACTAATCGTTTCATTACAAACTGTATCTAAGTCTTTATTCTCTGTATCAATAATAGTTATTCTACCAGAAAATCTTTGTGCAATAAAGTCGTATTGTGCAGCAACTTTTCTCTGAAATTCAGAAACTTCATACTTGGATTTTGTTGTTCCTGTTGCCCTTTTATCAACTCTTTTCATTGAAGTCTCAGGAAGAACTCTTAAGAGAACGGTTTTGTCAGGCTCCAGTAAAACTCCTCTCTTCACAAGGGTATCATGAGTTGATACAAGATAATCAAGGGCACTTTCTTCACTTCCAAAATAATCTGCCAATCTAACACTTTGGTATGCAAACCAGCTATCGACATATCTATCTGCTATTATAACTTTGCTATCAGAAAGAGCAGGTTCAAGTCTTTTTTGAGAATTGTCTACTCTAGCAGATAGTAGGAGCAAAGCCTCACTTACCTTGTCAATCTTGTCTGATTTTTCAAATAATTCATAAAGGCTTTGCCATGGCTCAATGTTGCGTATAGGATCTCTTGTTAAATAAGGGATTTTACCAACAGCTGTTAGTTCAGTACAAATTCTCTCTGCAATAGAGGATTTTCCAGTCCCATCTATGTCCTCAAGGCTTACAAATCTATAATTCATACCACTTTATAATTACTAAAATTTATAAAGGTTTGCAAGTTCTAAGGCTTATGGAATATCGACCAGAAGAGAAGTTCATGAAAGAAGCGATAAGAATGGCTTATCTAGCCAGAGGAGAAGGAGATTATACGATTGGTGCATTGACCGTAAAAGATGGTGAGATTCTTTCTCTTGGCGAAAATAGAGTGAAAGTTGATAATGACCCAACAGCACACTCTGAAATTGTAGCAATAAGAAGGGCTACCCAAAAGGTTGGCTCAAGGCACCTAGAAGGGACAGTCCTTTATACTACACATGAACCTTGTCCTATGTGTACTTCGGTTGCTATTTGGGCTAAATTGGATGGAATTGTATCAGGAACACACATAGAAGATATGGATAACTATCGGAAACAAAATCCAAGCAAGGAATGGTTATGGAGAACGATAAATATAAGTCCGCAATATATTGTAGACCACACAGAAGAAGAATTGTTTCTAATCAGAGGGTTCTTAAGGGAAGAATGCTTAAAACTTTTTCACAGCATGTGAAAGGAAGGAGTTTCTTTAAAATTGTCTTTTTCTGATTCCCAATCCTCATCAAATTCTTTTATTGCTTTAACTGGTTTTTTAATCCTAATTGCATGGTTCATTTCCTCTATTGTACCTTTAGACAATCCGAAAATCCATAATTCATCACACATCTCAATCGCTCTTTTGCAGTAATCTAT
>JAHFIJ010000025.1:5575-12975 GCA_023246445.1 Candidatus Woesearchaeota archaeon | reverse complement strand
TATGCATTAAAATTAAAAAACAAAAAAGCAGCTTCAATAACCTATTTTGGTGATGGCGCAACTTCAGAAGGGGATTTTCATGAAGCAATGAATTTTGCAGGAGTCTTTAAGCTTCCAGTAGTTTTCATTTGCCAGAACAATCAATATGCAATCTCAGTTCCTTTAAGAAAACAGACAGCATCACAAACAATAGCACAAAAAGCAGTTGCATATGGTTTTGAAGGAATAATAGTTGATGGCAATGATGTTTTTGCAGTTCTAAAAGCAACTAAAGAGGCATTAGATAAAGCAAGATCAGGTAAAGGCCCAACTTTAATAGAATGCTATACTTACAGGATTTCAGATCACACAACAGCAGATGATGCAAAAAAATACAGGGCAGAAAAAGAAGTAAAAGAATGGCAGAAAAAAGACCCTATTAAAAGATTAGAAGTTTTCATGCTAAAAAATAAAATAGCAAATAAACATTATTTATTAAAAGTTAAGGAAGAATCAGAAAGAAAAGTAAATTTAGCAGTTAAAAAATATGAATCTATTAAAGACGCACAGCCAGAAGATATTTTAAAATACATTTACAAAGACTGGCCAGACAATATGCAGGATCAATTACAGGAATTAAAATTAAGAGAGGGGTTAATGAAATGATTCTGAACATGGTGGAAGCAATAAATCTGGGACTAAAACAGGAGATGAGTAAAGATAAAAATGTAATTCTTCTTGGTGAAGATATAGGTGTAGATGGTGGTGTTTTCAGGGTTACAGATGGTTTATTAAAATTATTTGGAGAAAAAAGAGTTATTGATACGCCTCTTGCAGAATCAGGAATTGTAGGGATGTCTATTGGAATGGCTATAGCAGGATTAAAGCCGGTTGCAGAAATTCAATTTGAAGGTTTTATTTTTCCAGCCATAGATCAAATAATTAATCACGCTGTTAGAATCAGAAACAGATCAAGAGGAAAATTTTCTTGCCCTATAGTTATAAGATCTCCAATTGGTGGGATGGTAAAAGCCCTGGAGCATCATTCAGAATCTATAGAAACATATTTTGTTCATATGCCCGGATTAAAAGTTGTTATCCCTTCAACCCCCTATGACGCAAAAGGCCTGATTGTTTCTTCAATAAGAGACCCTGATCCTGTTATTTTCTTCGAGCCTAAAAGGATTTATAGAGCCATAAAACAAGAAGTTCCAGAACAAGAATATCTAACCCCCATAGGAAAAGCCAATATTAGAAAAGAAGGCGAAGATATAACTCTAATTTCTTGGGGCTCAATGGTAAGGGAATGTGAAAAAGCTATAGAAAATATAAAAGCAGGCGTAGAATTAATAGACTTAAGAACCTTAAAGCCATTAGACACAGAAACAATAATAAACTCAGTTAAAAAAACAGGCAGGGTTGTTATAGTTCAGGAAGCCCCTAAAACACTTGGATTAGCCTCAGAAATAATATCAATTATAAATGACAAGGCTCTATTAAGCCTAGAAGCGCCAATAGAAAGAATCACAGGTTTTGATACTATAGTCCCGTTAGCAAAATTAGAAAAATATTATAGTCCTTCTGTAGAAAGAATAATTTATGGAATCAATAAAGTTTTAAAGTATTAAAATAGAAAGGTGAAATGAGCTTGGAAAGAATAATTAGAGTAGTAAACTTAGAGCAGCAAAATAGTTATTTTAATGTAGCTCTAGATGAAGCCCTTATAGAATTAGTTAAAGAAGAATTAGTCCTGCCAACTTTAGTTTTTACAGAGTGGTCACCTACAATATCTGTTGGTTATTCCCAGGATGTTCATAAAGATGTTGATTTAGGAGCTTTAAAAAAACATAATGTAACACTAGTAAGAAGAATTTCCGGTGGTCAAGCGGTTTACCTGGATCAAGGCTATATAGTTTTCTCCATAGTCGCCCCCAGAAGTTATTTTCCTTCGGAACTTGATGAATTAAGAAAATATGTTTGTGAAGTAATGGTAAAAACATTAAATGAAAATGAGATTCCAGCAGAATTTTATCCGCCAGATAATGTTATTATAAAAGATGGTGAAAACATAATGACTATTGGAAATTCAGGTCAAAGAATAACAAAAAATACAATAGCAGTCCACGGAAGCATAAGATACGATCTATTAAATTTTGAAAATATGTTGGATATCTTAATGACTAATGGTAGCAAATTAAATATGTTTTCTGAACAAATTAGGCAGCATTTAGCCTATGTCAAAAAGTTTTCAGATATTTCAAAAGAAGAACTCAAAAACGCACTATTAGTAAATATTTTAAGCCAGTTCAATGCAACACCCCATAAAGAAGAACTTAAACCAGAAGTTGATCAGGAAAAAATCCATAAGTTGAAAACCAGATATGAATCTGAAGACTGGATCTTTAACGCAGTAGCCAATCCTGCTCCAAGAGGTGTTTGTTACTTTTATTTAGATGGTGAATGTATTGTTCCTGAAATAGAAAAATTACTTCCTTCTAATAAGCCAAGTGGGCTCCAAGAAGCAACAATAGAGGTGCCAAATGGTATATGAATTCAAATTTCCAGATGTGGGCGAAGGAATCCAGGAAGGAATCTTAATTAAATGGTTAATTAAACAAGGCGATAAAATTAAAGAGCATCAGGATATAGCGCAAATTGAAACTGATAAAGCAGTTGCAGACATTCCATCACCAGCTACAGGAAAAATTCTAAAGCTGCATTTCAAAGAAGGCGATACTGTTAAGGTTGGCAATACTATAATTACTATTGATGATGGAAAAAAAGAATTAAGCACAAATTTAAAAGATGAAAAGAAGTCTGTTGCAGTTGTCGGAGAGCTGGAAGAAGCCAAAGAAGTTTCAAAAATTAAATCTATACAGCAAACTGTTAAATCAGGAGAAATATTGGCAACTCCTAAAGTAAGAAATCTGGCCAAAAAATTAAACATAGATATAAATAAAATTATTGGCACAGGGCAGGAAGGAAGAATTTTAGACGAAGATGTTTTAAATTCTGTTAAGGCTCAGGAAATTAAAAAACCAGAGCAAAGACCTCAATTAATAGTAAAAAAGAAATATGATATGTTTGGTTACATTGAACATGTTCCTTTCAAAGGCATAAGGAAAACAATAGCAAACAATATGTTAAAATCATTGCAAAACACAGCACAAGTTACTTCAATGGATGATATAGACATTACTAATTTATGGAATTTAAAAGAGAAAGAAAAATTAGAATTTGAAAAGAAAGGAATTAAATTAACTTTATTGCCTTATATAATTAAAGCTGTTGCTGAAGCCTTAAAAAAACATCCCTATTTGAATGCAGCTTTATATGAAGATGATATTGTTTTAAAAAAATATTATAATATAAGCATAGCTATAGAAACTGAAGAAGGTTTATTAGTTCCGGTAATTAAAGGCGTAGACCAGAAAGATTTACAGCAAATTGCTAAAGAGCTCCATGACCTAGCAGAAAAAGCAAAGAATAGGAAACTTGATCTGATGGATATGAAAGGAGGAACATTTACGATAACAAACTATGGGAGTATAGGCGGGACTTATGGAACACCAATAATAAATCCTGGGGAATCTGCAATCTTAGGTTTAGGAAGAGCCTTTGATAGGTTAGTTTTAATTAACAATAAACCAGAAAATAGGAAGATTTTGCCAGTTTCATTAACATTTGATCATCAGGTGCTGGATGGCGCAGAAGCAGCAAGATTCCTGCAAGCATTAAAAGTCTTATTAGAAAAATGATAAACCTGAATAATTTTTTTAATCCTAGTAGTATTGCAATAATTGGGGCATCAAGAAAAAAAGGAAAAGTAGGAAATGTTCTAGTTGAAAATTTATTAAGTTCTAAATTCAAAGGTAAGATTTATCCTGTAAATCCAAAAGCAAAGAAAATCTTAAATCTAAAATGTTACAAATCAATTCTAAGCATAAAAAAGAAAATAGATCTAGTCGTTATTGCAATTCCAGCACAATATGTTTTAAATGTAATTAAAGAGTGCAATCAAAATGGTATTAAGGACATTCTAATAATTTCAGCTGGTTTCTCAGAAATCGGAAATAAAATGCTTGAAAATAATTTAAAAGACTATCTAACTAAAAACAAAATGAGAATGATTGGCCCAAATTGCTTGGGGATTTTAGATTCTCATTCAAAACTAGACACAATATTCTTACCAGTGAATAGATTAAAAAGGCCAGAAGCAGGCAATATAAGTTTTGTTTCTCAATCGGGTGCAGTAGGCTCAGCGGTTCTAGATCTAGCAACATTTGAAGGACATAAATTTGCAAAATTCATCAGCTACGGAAATGCATCCACCATAGATGAAACAGATATCCTAGAATATTTAAGTAATGATAAAGACACCAAAGTTATCTGTTTATACTTAGAGGGTATAAAAAACGGAAGAAAATTCATTAAAGTTCTAAAAGAAATCACAAAGAAAAAACCAGTTATAGCAATTAAAGGTGGGGCTTCAGAGCAGGGGAATAAAGCAACATTGTCACATACTGGATCTCTAGCAGGCGATTATAAAGTTTATTCAGGGATTTTTAAGCAATTAAACATTATTCAGGCAGAAACCTTGGAAGATATGCTGGACTATGCCTATATTTTTGAAAATTTAATAAAGCCTAAGGGCAATAAAGTTCAGATTATAACCAATGGCGGGGGCTATGGAATTTTGACTTTAGATGCAGTTTCAAAAACAAAAAACTTGCAATTAGCTCAAATAACAGAAAAAACCAAGGAATTATTAAAACTTCATTTTCCAAGAACAGCTACAATTTCTAATCCAATAGATTTAGTCGGAGATGCGGATAATAAAAGATATGAAATGGCATTAAAATATTGTTTAGAGGATCCAAATGTAGATTTAATTCTATTAATAGTTTTATACCAAACACCATTATTAACCTTTGAAATTACCAATATAATATCTAAAATAATTTATAAATCCAAAAAACCAATTGTAGTTGTCTCAACAGGCGGAAAAATAATAAAAAAATTCAAAAAAATTCTAGAAGAAAAAAATATCGTTGTTTATACATTCCCTCATGAGGCTGTCAAATCATTAAGTGCATTGGTTGAATATTATTTTTAGGAATCCTCCATTTCAAGTAGAATCTTTCTATGTCTTTCAAACAATTTTTCATCAATAGAACCAATTGTAGATTAAAAGCGGAGGAGCTAACTTTCTCAATTACTCTTTTCCATTTGCTTCTAAAATCTGTTCTTTTATTAACTTCTTTCTTTATCCATTTTAAATTATTCGCCTGCAATATTAACCTAAATTTTTAATTACTTCTTCTGCCAACTCTTCAACAGATTTCCTAGCATCTAAATACACAATTTTAACTCTTCTTTCAGTTACTTCGTAGAACTGTCTTAAAAATAATTTGTTTCTTTCTCTATTTGTCTTATCATTAAATTTGCCGCCTCTTTTTTCTATTCTACTCTTCTGCCTTTTTTCTAATTCCTTATCATCCAGCATTAAAAAGAAAATAGTATTTACATGTATCAGTAATTTAATTAATTCCTTTAAAAATACTTCACTGCATTTATCAATTAAACCACCAAAAAAAGACTCTCTAATCACTATACCATTATAGCCCTCCATCTCTTTAATCCTTTCTCTTGCTAACCCCCCCTTTATATTTTCAAATTCTTTTGAATTATCTTGAAATCTTGATTCCAAAAGAGAATCTTCTAACTTATCTTCTAGCTCTTTCAATTTTATATTATTGCATTCAACTAGATCTCCCTTTTGATAAATCCCATAATCTTTGGATATAGACTTCCTCTTAAACTGGAACTCATGCATTAAAGTAAAATTTGTTTGTTTTTTTACAATTGCTTTTAAAATAGTAGACTTTCCAGCTCCAGGCATCCCCTCTAATAGTATTATTGGCATGAAAATACATTAAACTTAAAATTTATAAGGCTTTTCTACGATCTGCTGCGGGGCATAATTCTAAAAATCTTTATATATCCATTAAACATTATTAATCTATAGAGATAACCATGATTAACATTTCAACAGTAATCTTGCAAATGCCGGTTTATAACTGGATTTTATTTGCACTAATTGCTATATTTACAGTGATAAACGAGGGGCTATTAAATGAAGCCTTTAAATATAAAAGCGGGAAATATTCGGGCAACATAACTTTTTTCGGCTTCAAATTATTTTTCGGATACTTTTCTGAAGATGAAAAATTAAAAAACATAGAGGTTTATTATAGATTAACCTTTGTTTCAAGCATAGCTTCAATTATTTTATTTATAATTTTATATTTGAATTATTTTTTCAACATTATTTTGAGATAAATTAAAAAAAAATAAAAAAAGTCTAGCAATATTTGCAGACTTTACCCTTTTTCTTTACAACTCTCTTTTTAGATTTTTTCTTAGCCATTTGTTTCACCTCTTTTAATTATTTTAATAAGAATTAAAACATTAGCTTATATTTAAATGTTCTTAATCCCACAGATGTCTGATTCAGTAATGTTTATAATCTTAAACTTTAATGTAATTTAATGAAGCTAAATATCCACTATAACTCTTGCTATCCATTTATTCTTCTCCTTCTTAACTTCAAACTTATGCAAAGTTACTGCTTTAATATCAATTCTTAATTTATGCTTTTGTTGATTAATCTTCTCACCATACATCTCCGCTTCTAATTTATTATCTTTAACATCAATTTTAAATCTGGAAAACAGCATAATTTCAACATCTTTTAAATAAACCAGCTCTTCAATAAAATTAAACAATAAATCTTCTGTATTTTTATTTTCAAGTCTTATAATCTTCTTAATCTCAGGCTTAACAGATTTTAAGTCAACCATAATATCAAAAGTAGCTAAAGCACAAGCCTCAAATAACTCATTTAAATCATCCCCTTCAGCCTCAAAAGCAATATCTGCAGTTGCTAAATCCTCAAAAAATTTATATTTCATGTTTACCCTTTTAAATTCCCTATGGGTTTAAAGGAACATACAGGTTTGGAGATACCAGCCAGGTTAACAGCCCTTACCACTTCATTTATATCTTTATAAGCAAACCCAGCCTCTTCAGCCAAACCAGAATACGAAATAGTTTTAACATAAATCCCATCTTTCTCCATATCTTGTTGTAATTTATCCCCCCTTATTAATTGCTTAGCCTTTGTTCTTGACATTGTTCTTCCAGATCCGTGTAAGGTTGATCCAAAAGTTTCTTCCTCAGCCTTTTTAGTTCCAGCTAACAAATAAGAGCCTGTCTGCATTGAACCACCAACAATAACTGGCTGCCCATATTTTTTATACTCGCCCCATAGTTCCTCATTTCCAGGCCCAAAACTTCTCGTTGCTCCCTTTCTATGTATAATTAATTTTTTCTTAATGCCATTTACTTTATACTCTTCA
>JAHFIJ010000025.1:0-5565 GCA_023246445.1 Candidatus Woesearchaeota archaeon | reverse complement strand
ATTCCTAAATCTCTAGATTCTTGCCTAAAAATTTCGCTGAATGCCTCTCTAACCCTATGTGTAATTAATTGTCTGTTTGAAAATGCAAAATTAGCAGCACAAGTCATAGCTTTAAAATAATTCTGGCCTTCCTCGGATTGAAATGGAACACAAGCTAATTCCCTGTCAGGAACTTTAATATTATATTTCTGCATTGCCTTTTCAGAAACTTTCAAATACTCAGTTGCTATTTCATGCCCATAACCCCTCGAACCACAATGCACCATAATAAAAATCTGGTCATTTCCGTTAATCCCGAATGCTTCTGCAATTTCTTTATTATAAATTTGGCTAGGGGTTACAAATTGAACCTCTAAATAATGATTCCCAGAGCCTAAAGTCCCTACCTGTTTTCTCCCCCTTTGCTTGGCTTTATCAGAAACCTTCGAAGGATCAGCTCCTTTTAAGCAACCATGCTCTTCAATTTTATTTATATCCTCCTTCCAACCATATCCCTTATCAATGCACCATCTGACTCCTTTAACCGCCATCTCATCAAATTGGTCTAAAGAAAATTTATCTAATGCTTCCCCGCCAACACCAGCAGGAACTTTTTTAGATATTAAATTAATTAAATCTTTTATTTTAGGTTTTACATCTTTAATGGTTAAATTTGTTTTTAGTAAACGCATTCCGCATAAAATATCATACCCCACAGCCCCAGGAGAAATTACTCCGGTTTCTGTATTAAATCCTGCAACACCTCCAACCACCATACCATAGCCCTGATGAGCATCTGCCATTGCAAATGAATAGCCCTCAATTCCAGGCATCATAGCAACATTAGTTACTTGTTCAAATACACCTTGATCCATTTCTTTTAATAATTTTTCAGTTGCTACAATTCTTGCAGGAACATTCATTCCCTTCTTGTAAGTAATTGGAATTTCCCATATTGTATCCGATATTTTCTTAATCTCTTTAGGGGGTCCTGTTATATTTGAATTTATCATAACAATTGAAAACCAAATAGAATTTAAAAACATATCTATTGGACTAATGCACTATAATTTACTGCAGCAAAATTCGTAATTAACAAAACTTTTAAAAATCTATAACCAGGAAACTACAAGGAAAAACAAAGAAAGCGGCTTATATTTAGATAAACCAATTGACTATTTCCAACCAAGTAATGAAAGATTTTCTACTTTAACTCTGAAAAGAGAAACAAGATTGAAAAAACTAATACCACTATTTAATAGTAAAATTAGAAAGATTTAAATATCCCAACTTTTCAAAAAACTTATGGAAAAAAATCTTACAAGACGAGAGGCTATTAGATTGATCGGTGCTGCATTAGCAGGGGTTTTAGGTTCAGCTTCATGTATCAAAAGAAATTCGCAGACTCTACCGTCCCGCTTAAAAGAAAGAGGCATAGCTATGGTAAATAACAAACCATGGAGGGTAGAATCTGTTAGTCCAACAGGAAATCTATTATATCTTATTCAAAATACCCATATTCAAGAAGATTCTAAAAGAGATTACAACCTTTTAGAAAGATTAATCCGCACGGGTAATGTTAACGCACTTCTTCATGAAGGCATTTTAATAGAATCAAAAGGTCCAATATCGCCAATAACTTATATTCCAGATATATTCCCCGAAGATCTTCAAAACGCATTAAAAGAACATAATGTAAAAATATTCGGAACAGAATCAGAAGAGTTCTATGAAGCGGCATTTAAGGCAGTATACTCAAGATTTGCAAGAGAGTTTTGTTCAGAATATCCAACTTTAAGTGGGGGGATAGCTACAGCAGACTTACACATCTCACTAGTTGCCTTACAATGTTCAAGATCATTCAAAGATCCCAAAAAATTTGTTAAATTCGAAAGGGAATACACGCTAAAAACATTTGAAGAAAAACTCAAACCCACATATAATAAACTAAAAGAATATTTTAATAAACTTGCAGAAGAAGGTTACAAAATACCAACTGAAAAACAAGCAAATAAGCTCTTATTTGAACAGCGTGAAGATTTATTAGTAAAAATTTCAACAAGCATAACTAGTATAGGCTTAAGAAAAATTGCTTTAATTTATGGAGAGAATCATGTTAATAATATCATTGGAAAACTTAAAGAAAAGTTCACAATACTTTCTTCCATACAGCCAAGCATTGAAATAAAAAAAGACGTGCTTTATAATGATGAAGCTATGATTGATCCAAGGCTTGTTGAACTTATAAGATCTAGCCAAGAAATGCTGGAATTCGGTAAAAAATTTATGGAAGAGTATGAAGCAACTTTAAAACATTATTCCAAGTAAAATAAAATTCCAAAGTAACTAATTTACAATATTAAAATAATTTATATTTAATTTTTTTCCTTGATTTTTCATATATTTAATAAGGTCCATCTTCAGTAAATATTCTATATCTATCCTCATTATTAATCTCAGCTAAAATTCTTCTGATTATTACTTTCTCAGGATCAGGTAATAATTTAACTCTTTCTTTTATGTCTTTAAAATTATCAAATTCCTTTTCTTCTCTGGCTTCTAAAATCATCATCATATGCTTTTTCCCAATCCCCGGCAACAATTCAACCTGATGAGTTCTTTTATTTATTGGTTGCGATTTATTGAAAAAGTTCACAAATCTTTTTTCATTCTTTTCAACTACATCCTTTAATATATAATCCAGTTCATTTCTTGCAGTATTTGTTAGTTTATCATAATCTATCTTCCCAATTACATGATGTATCTCTTCTCTTTTTCCATCTCCAATATAAACCTCCTGATTTATTTTAAGGCTTATATCTCTTTTAGGCACTAATTCCAAAAGAACAAAATGAGTTTTGCCTATTGCCTGCGCAATTGGTGTTTTTTGATGTAAAGGTCTGGTATCAAACGGATATCCATTAGGTAGAAAGTCTAATATTATTGCAGTTTCCTCTTTGCTTCTTTGAATTATCATTTTTATTATTTGGCATTTTGATATTCTTTAACAATTTCTAGTATTTTTGCTATATCTTCAGGCTTTACAGTTATATTTTCCCCAATAAAGATCGCCTTTACCATATCTTCATTTTTAGGCATTATATCTGAAATTTTATTAAAATGCCTTTCCTTTAATCTTGAAATCTCTAATTTGCTTAATTTTTCTTTTAATTCTAAAGCCTTTTTAACATCCAGAACACTTAAATAATTCAAATATTCCTTGGCTTTCTGCCCTCTAGCACTTAATTTCTCATCTCTCTTCTCAATTATTTCCATTTTGCTTTTTAATTCAGCCATGCTCAAAGACTGTTCACTTAATAATCTTATATAAGTCATTTTATCCCCCTCAAATGTATAGCTATTACAAATATATCCTTAACATTACCATTATCATTAATTCTTACCTGATAACCATTACCCCTTTTTCCAACGATTATACCCGTTAAACTATGATATCTCGGATGATACATCCCTTTTTGAACAGCAGGCTCAGCATCTAATAAAACCCTGTCACCAATTTTAAATTGTTGTAAATATCTTGCTATGCTTATCTTTCCTCTTGCTCTGATATTCTTCCTTAACTTGCTTCTTGATTTCCTTCTGCTTCCATATTTTCTTATTGCCATTTTAATCCTAAAAATTTAGTTCTTTAAACTTTATAAACCTTTTTATGTCCTGTTTTTTCTAGAATTCTACTAAAGGCTCCATTTACAGCAAAAAAGAGGTTTTAACACCTTTTACTTTTAGATTATTATTCACATTGTGAACTACTTAGGGGCTGTCCCATAATTATTTTTGTCCGCTCACCAGATGCCTTGTTTTACCTTTTGGCACGACCTTTTTTGTAAGATTAGCAATCGGGCGATGTTGCCAGTATACATTTTTGGTAATTGTAGGGCAGGCTGTCCCGTTATACGCCCCAAACGAAGTGAGAGTGCAACGTGGTTCAGAGCGAAACGAAGTTCTGGCGACCTGCGTCCGCAAGTAATTTCAGGGGTGTATTCAATCAAGCGAACACAGTGAGCCATCAAGAATAAGTATCAAGGGGCAATTTTCAGTTCGTCGTGGTGGAATTCCGTTTGTTTTTGCTTCTTTTTACAAAAAGAAGAGTAATGATTATTTGTTAAAAATCTTTGCAAATATTTTATTCAATTCTTTATTTGCATTTCCTTTAAATTCTCTATGAGGTATACCCAAATCCTCTAAAACTTTATTGAAACGTTTGTAACCTTCGTTATCCCTTAATTCAACCCAACCAACTTTTTCACTATTCAACTGCTTTTTATTTGTATCCGAAAGTTTATCCGCAATAAAAACATCACTCTTTCTTGCAAAAATTACATCCGCGCTTTCTGGGTTTCCTTTCCCCATTAATTTTACTTCACATAGAAAATACTTGCCTTTATTGGTTAAATAAAAATCAATCTCTCTTTCAAAATCTTCATCAGTTTGTATTTTGCTTTTTACCTTTATTTTGTAATTTTTCTCACTTACCCCATATAGTCCACATAAAGTAAGCATAAGTGGTTTTTCTACTCTTTTCCCAGCAGTACTCCAAAGTCCGCCCCTAAGTGCTGCTCTTTTGACTGCCAAAGTATTTATGACTATTAAACTTTCAGCAACATTTAAGTCTACACTTACTCCCTTAAATTTCAGAGTAAGGGTTATATTTAATCCTTCTTCACCATCCACTAAAGATTGTATTGTTTGATATAGCGTATCATAATGTTCATTTGAGGCTTCTATAACTATCTCTTTTGTTGCAGAATTGTACATATTAGATATGGTTTTTTTATTGAGACCTGAATTGATTGCGATATCCTCAGCAGAAAGATTTTTATTAAGAAATTCTTTTTTATACCAATCAACGGTTATATCTTTATTCTTCAATTTTGCATCAATTATTTTCTTAAAGAATTCAACAGTATATTGTAAAAATTCTGCATTTATTAGAGTGACTATTTCGATTCTGTAATCCTCTCCATTCATTAGTTTCTTTATTATATTTTTTGCAACTTGTTCGGTTAATGTTATTGTCATTTTGCTATCCTCTTAAATTCATCTATACCTAAAAAATTTGGTATAAATTTGTTATCAGCAAAAATCTTTGTTTGAGTAAGATTCTCTTTTATCCTATCAACATATTTTTTTTCTTTTTCAGTCAAAAAGAAAAATCTATCGAGGTTTAAAGCAGATTTGCCAAATGTTCCACTACCTGCAAATGGATCAAAGACTAAATCTCCTTTAAAGGAATAGAATTTAATTACTTTATTGCAGAGTTCTAATGGAAAAACAGCACTATGAGTTTTGTCAAATGTAGGGTCTATCTTCCAAACATTTGATGATTCAAAATCTCCGTTAATTTTACTTTCTTCAACTATTTTTTTATCGTACTGTTTAATATTCCAGTCTATCAATTTGTCGGTTTTTTTTCTATAAACCATTACGCACTCTGTACACGCATTAGGTTTATATCCTAACGGTTTTCGATGTTGTAAAAAACCAGCATTTCTGTTTTTAGCACTCGCCTCTGGCTTTTCCCAAACAATATCATCAATAAATTCCCAACCCATTTTAATTAATAGT
>JAHFIJ010000024.1 GCA_023246445.1 Candidatus Woesearchaeota archaeon | reverse complement strand
TGAGTTAACATTTTACTAATATTAAGTGTTTATAGTATTTAATCTTTATTTTACACTCTTTAGTCGTTTCTTAGTTTTTACAATATTTTTGTAATATTTACAGAAAAGTCATAATATTTACGAATTTTTGTCAAAAATTCGCAATTCATCTCCCACGCTGGGGATATTGGCTTTGCCAATTCAGACCTAAAGGAATGAGATTTCTTGCTTAGAAGATCTTAAAAAAATAAAAGGGAAATTTATTTTTGGCAGTCAGGACATTTACCCATTGCTATTTTCCCTATACCCAAAACGATAAACAGTGCTGTATACCAGTTAATCCCCCAAAAGTTCCATATACTAAGGTCTTGTAATAAAAACAAGATACCTATAACTAAAAAAATAGCACCACAAACTCCTGAACATTTTTTGCATGGCATCATTTTTTACACCTCCAAGATTGATTAATATTAGTAAGAGAATTATTATATAAGCTTTTCTTTTTAATTTACAGTGTTTATAAGCAGGTTTTTAAAGCCAAAATTTAGAAGAAGAATAATGGAAATCTATCTGGATAATTCAGCAGAAACTAAAATAGATGATGATGTTTTAAAGGCAATTGAGAATACATATAAAAATTATTACGGCAATCCTTCTAGTTTGCACAGATTGGGAGAAAAGTCTTTAGATTTTCTGGATTTGCAAAAGAATAAAATTTCAAAAATATTAAATTGTAAAACCTCTGAATTGATATTCACAGCAACAGGAACAGAGTCAATAAATTTAGCCATCAAGGGCTTAATTAATAGTCAGAAAAAACATATTATTACAAGTGCTATAGAACATTCTTCAGTTTTTGAGTCGTGCAATTTCTTAAAAAATCTTGGATTTAAAATTACAGTTCTAGGTGTTAATAAAGAGGGATTTATAGATCTAGAGAAATTAAAAAATGCTATAACCAAAGATACTGCATTAGTAAGCATACAATATGTGAATAATGAAATTGGAACTATACAAAATATAAAGGAAATATATAACCTATGCAAGAGTTGTAAAATATTATTTCATTCAGATGCCTGCCAGGCAGCTTATGAAGATTTAAATATGAAAAATTTTGATTTATTAACTTTAAATGGAAATAAATTACACGGGCCACATATAGGCTTATTGTATTCAAAAGAAGGAATAAAACTTGAGCCGATAACTCATGGCGGCGGACAGCAGAATAATAAAAGATCCGGAACTGAAGATTTGCCTTATATTTGTGGATTTAGATTAGCATTGGAAAAAATAAGTGAAAATAAATCTGAAGAATCCAATAAGATAAAAGACTTAAGAGATAAATTAGTTAAGGGAATTTTAGAGATAGAAAATACTTATTTAATTGGCCCTAAAGAAAACAGAAGCTGCAATAATGCCTCTATTGTATTTAAAGGATTAAGCGCTGATTCTTTGATTTTGAGTTTATCTGACAATAAGGTTTATGTTTCTTCAGGTGCTGCCTGCGCTTCGAGATTTAAGAGGGCTTCACATGTGTTAAATGCAATAAATCTGGATAAAAATGATAGGGAGTCAAGCTTAAGGTTTACATTATCAAGGTATACCAAAGAAGAGGAAATAATGGAAGCTGTAAGAATAATTAAAAAAGTTGTAGATGAATTAAGAAGATAGTATAAAATGTATATTATAAGTTCTAAGTTTTATTTATAAATTAATTAACTGCATAGTAGCATAACAAGATTTTTAAATAAGAATATAATCAGAGATGTTATGGGGCAAGAGGATGTAATAAGAGTTCTGAAAGATTGGAAGTTGGCTAGAGAGATTGGTTCAACAACAGGATTTTCCTTATCTGCTGTGTTTAGATGCCTGAAAATTCTTGAAAGAGAGGGTGAAATCGAGAAGAGAAAGGCTCATGAAGTAATAAAAGAGGATAATAGATTAAAGAATGTTTTAAAGCATGTTTTTGCCTATAAAGTAAGAACAAAGCAAGGGGATTTAAAGAAATTAATCAATGAGAAGATTGAAAGAGACAATATTGAGTCAATAACTTCAAAAAAATTAGTGTCGTTGCCTGTTAAAGAAATGAAATAATTCTTTTATTATTATTCTGGTTTTGAATTAGTGTGTTATTAATCCTATACAAGTATGGTTTAAAGCAATTGTTAATTTTATTAATGGCGTTATTGAGATTTTATTAATCTTTCTTTAGTAAATGGAAATCTTGAGCGCTTATTGCAATTTAGGCAGCAGTATTCAACTAGGTTCTTTTTTATTCTTACTCTTACGTTGTTTGCGCTATTAAAGACTATATGACAATGCTTGCAATATTTTCTTTTAAGGTTTTTAGATATTTGAACACGGAATTTTGTGCTTAATTTCTTAGCTGTTTTTATTGCATTTATAGCAAGAGATTTGTCATGTGTTTTTAAGGCTAGCTTAAACAAATAATTGATTTTTTTAGAAGCAATTCTCTTTTTTTCACCTTTTCTTAATTTATGCATTTAAATATTACTATGAAGGATTTATATAAAGATTTTGCTTTTTATTACGTTTATAGCCTTATTCCTGAAGATTGATATGTAAATTTTAACAATTTTGCTGAAAGAATTATGGAAATTCTAACTTAAGCTTATATTGAATTCTGAAAAGTTTAATAAAGTTTACAGATTTTATGCAGAATTTTCAACTTTTCTTCAGGAGATTATATCTTATAGTTTAACTTTCTAGTTTGTATGATAAAAAAAATAATTACAACAGGATTAATTTTGATTGGAACATTTACAACTGGAAGAATATACCAGAATTCAAAATTAACATTAGAAAGAAGTGTTACTAAGGTTGAGAATGCGTTAAAAAATGATAAAGCAAGGGATGATATACTAAAGAGATTGATAAGGCCTGAGACTGTTGGTTACGGAAATAGGGTATTGGTTGATAATCTGGAAGAGGGATTGATAAAAAATTCACCAAATTCTGATCTTTATTTTCAAAGGATTTTAGTTACAGGAATTAGAAGCGGGTATGATCTTGGAAAAATAGAATATGAGCAAAAGATTCCTGAGAAACAAAATTCTGTCAAGGATTTATTTCATAATATTGTTGAATCTATAGAAGATTTAGCAGAATAGGAGGTTAAAAAATGGGAAATTTAATTGCTACGGCAAGTATGCCTGAGGGTGACAAAACAGGCGGGAGAGAACTTGCACTTTTTGATGCAAGAGGGTTAGAAAGAGAGGTTGACAGTCTATGGACTACAAGCAACAGCATTGAGGACGAAATAAAAAATCCAATAACCAAGTTTTATAGGGGGACATTGAAATTATTTGGAAAACAAAGCGGAGAAAATAGTGTTTATACTCTATTAATGCAAATGCAGGTAAAGATGGGGGGACTTTGCGTGAAATTTGATAGGCTTGAACAGGTATATGATGAAAGAGCAGTTGCAATTATGGATTACTTACAAGGTCTAAAAGACAAGCAAGAATCTGGAAATAGGTGGAAAAAAGAATTTGCTGATAAGAAAACAGGAGATAAGCAGGCACTTGAAGAGCTTGATGCTGCCTTAAAAAACTTACGCACAGAAGAACCAGGATTTTATGACCGCACACATACTCGCTTAAAGGTTGTGTATAATATCACAATACTAGATGGCCTTGAGGCGTCTATTGAGAAGAATATGATGTTAAGAAATCAGATAACGAGAAGAGCTGTTCCTGATCTTGTGAGTGCCGGAAAAGTTCATACAGTCTTAGTTGGCTTCAAAGAAGGGATTATTGACGTAAGTGGTTATTTTGAGAATGCAATTGCAATAAAAATGTATGAAATCCAGGCTGGAAAATTGACTGAAGAAGCTAAAAATCAATTAATTGATTTTGGTGGAATGGTTAATAAATTCTATAGAGATGCAAAATCTGGAATAAAACAAATAAAAAGCATTGAAAGCGGAAAACTGCTTGATGTTGGATTAGGAGGAAACAGCCAACAGATAGAAATCAGAACCTTTGATGATTCTGTAAGAAGATATCTTGGAAGAGAGGACTAAACTCTCTTTCAAATCCAAGAAAAGAATATAAAGAAGAAAAATACTAAAAGCAAATGACAAGAGACTGGAACGTTGTAACAGGGACTATCGGTGCAATGATGATGGTTGGGGGTTTAATTAGTATATTAGCACTAGCTATAATTAAGCCACCATCTCTTACTGCAATAATTATATCTGGAATAACAGGGGCCTTAGGCATTATAGTAATAGCAATTGCTCTTAGTAAAAAATAATATGGAGAATATTGATAAAAATATATTAGACTTAAATTTCCAAAAATGTTTAGTGACAGCATCAACCTCAATTGTAGTATTATTCACTTATATTATCGGGGTATTTGTAGCCTTTGTTACAGGAGGATTAACTCTTAGCAATTACTTTTATTTAAAAATATTTTTCATTTTTACATTCATAATTCTTAGTTTCTGTATCTTTATTTTTATTAGATCTTATCGTAAAATTAAAAGCATTCCTGAAGAGATTAAAATACTGAAGTGAAATTTATTTAAGTTCATTTTCTAATTCTTTAAAAGCCTTTTCTCCAGCAATATGTAATTGTTTGTCTATAATCTTTTTTCATATTAATTCTGGTCTAGTCTTTCTATTGTAAAACTAGGCTTAACTATCCCACCAATATTTAGAGTAAACTTGAAGTTCTGATAAACACCCTCTGCTGATGGCTCTTTTATTGATAATTTTCTGCCAATTAAAACACCAAAATTTCTTATTAGATCTGAATAATCTGCATTTTCAATTTTAATATTGGATTTCATTGTTTCTCCTGTCTTATACTTTATTATTAAGGGGGATGTAATTGTTGATGAAATAGAGATTATATCTGAATCATGTATCAATGGATCTATGGGCCCAAAGGGGGAGTTATATTTAAATAAGTGATATCTTAAGGCATCTGCTACATTTGGATTAAATTCTAAATTTAGTTTTTTGCAATATTTTTCTACATATTCATTAAAATCTTTATCATCTGGCTTTAAATTTTTATTTATTGCAAATGAAAATAAATTTCTGTCTATTAAAGGCTCCTTAACTTCATAAAATAAATCTCCTGAAAAATTATCCTTAACTAATCTAACCTTAACTATACTTTTACCTTCTTCGTCCATTACTAAATCAGTGAATTTTTCCATAGAAGGGGGGGAAGGTGGCTCTTCAATTACTGGTGGCGGGGAAGGCGCTTTTAATTCCTCTTTTTTTGTTATAGGAATTTCCTGATGATGTTCAAATGATGATTCCTGAAATCCTGAAAAAGAGCCTTGAGATTCTTCATCTGAAACTTTTACTGGCTCTAATTTAACTTGTTCTTTAATTCTTTGCTCATTTTGGAATGGATTTATTTTAGTAGGCTCCATCTGCGCAAAACTTTGAGATATATTTATTTTAGGCGGAGGAGCAGTTGAGATAGGGATTGGTGACATTCTAATTTCTTTTATTTCTGGCTGCTCAAGCTTAATTACTATTGTTTCTTTTTCTTTTGGTAAAACTTCAAAACCTTTTTCTTTTCTTAACTTATCAATTAGTTTCTTTTTATTTTGATAGAAGCAGGCTCTTGTAAATCTTCTTAAAATTATTTCTTCTTGTGTTACAGGATTTTCAATTAAAATTCTGTTTACTTCTTTAATTAGATTTATTTCTTCCTGCTGAATCGGGTTGAAAATAAAATGGATATCGTCTTTCATAATTTAAACTCTTTTTTGATTTACAATCTGATATGGTGATTTTTCCTGTATAAATCTTTCCAAAATTATTAAGCCCTTAGCTATCTGCTTATTCTGCTCTATTAAAGCTGTAATTTTATCTACTAATGGCTCTTTGACTTCTTCTTCCCTTATTGATTTAGATGCACCTTCAAAAATTTCTATTAATTTTGACATTCTATTGGTTAATTCCTTTACTGACAAAACTAGATCTGCTGTTTTATTAGATAGTTCAGCATTGTGCTTTAATAATAAATTTACTATGTCTTTATCCGGCATATTTTACACCTCTTTTTGTTTAAATTTATAAAGAAATCAAGTTTAAAAAGATTATGGCTATGAAACTTTAAATAGATTATTGCAGATATTGTTTTAATATTCTCCCATTCCAGGCATTCCTTGTGGCATTTGCGGCATTCCACCACTCTTGTTCCCACCAGCGATTACATCATCAATTCTTAATATTAATTCTGCAACTTCTGAAGCTGATTTTATTGCCTGAGTTTTAATTTTTAATGATTCTATAACACCTTCTTTCCATGCATCCATAATTTTTCCTTCAGAAACATTTATCCCAGCCCATTTTTCCCCTTTATCATGATGAGACTTTAAATCTGTTAAAATATCAATTGGATCTAAGCCTGCATTCTCTGCCAATGTAACAGGGATAACTTCTATAGCATCTGCAAATGCCTGGACAGCTAACTGCTCTCTTCCAGACAATTTTATGGAAAACTTTCTTAACTGCATTGCAACTTCTGTTTCTATTGCTCCTGCACCTGCAACTACTTTTCCAACTTTTATTGCTGAAATAATATCACCAATTGCATCTTTAATTGCCCTTTCTACTTCATCAACAACGTGCATTGTTCCGCCTCTGACTAAGATAGTAACTGCTTTGGCATTTTTGCATTCTTCAACATAGGTCATTTCCTCATCACCAATTCTTAACTCCCTTACAATACCAGATGCGCCTAATTCTTTTTCAGATAATTCTTTTAAGCTTGAAACAACTTTAGCTCCTGTTGCTCTTTCTAATGCATCCATATCTGATTTTTTAATTCTTCTTGCAGCATAAATCCCTGCTTTAGCCAGATAATGCTGAACTAAGTCATCTATGCCTTTCTGGCAGAAAATAACATTAGCACCTGACTTAATTACATAATCTGCCATTTTTCTTAGCATTGCTTCTTCCTGTTCTAAGAAACCCTGCAACTGTTTTGGATCTGAAATTTGTATTTTAGTATCTGTTTCCGGATTTTTAATTTCTAAAGCAACATCCAATAAAGCAATTTTAGGATTTTTAATTATTTTTGGCATTGCTGAATGAACTTTTTCCTTATCTAAAACGATGCCTTGGATTAATTCTGCATCTGATATCCCACCACCAACTTTCTTCTGTAATTTTATATCATTAGAATCAACTTCATTTCCGTCTGCAACCTGCGAAATTGCTTCTACAACCAAAGAAGCCAGTTTTTCTTTTCCTGATTCAGCACCTTTTCCAGTCATTGCTGTTTCTGCTATTTTTATTAAAATTTCTTTATCATTTTTAGTAACTGGTTCTGCAACTTTATTTAAAATTTCCTGAGATTTTTCAGCAGCCATTCTATAGCCTTTAGTTATAACTGTTGGATGTATTTCTTTGTCTAATAGGGCTTCAGCGTTTTTCAATAATTCACCTGCAATTACAACAGCCGTAGTTGTTCCATCACCTACTTCATTTTCCTGTGTTTTAGCGATTTCAACTATCATTTTAGCTGCTGGATGCTCAACTTGAATTTCCTCCAAGATTGTAACCCCATCATTAGTAACTGTAATATCCCCTAAAGAATCAACTATCATTTTATCCATTCCTTTTGGACCTAGAGTGGTTCTAACTGTTTCTGCAACAATTCTTGCTGCTAATATATTGTTTCTTTGGGCGTCTTTGCCTAGTTTTCTTGATGTGCCTTCAGGCAGTATAAATATAGGTTGTCCTTCTTTCATCTTTTCTCCCCCCATTAATTTTTTAAAAACGGGATTATTTAAATGTTGATAAGTTATATATAAAAGTTTTGAATTTGAAAATTTAATTCATTAAAATCTTTATTTGACCTTTATTAAAGATAAGAATTAAACCTAAGAACCGCCTTCCCCTCAACGGAGAAGGCAGATTCATAGGAAAAAAGAGGTGATAATATTTTAGAAACATAACTAGTATTTAAAGCTTTCGGTATATCTCTACTATTGAATGGTTACATTTTAAAAACCCATAGGTTTATAAATATGCTCACTATTACAACAAAAAGCCAGCACTAGAATCAACCAACAAAGCTTAAGAATTTTCTAGGCAATGAAGATTGGAGTTAGAGTGTTGGTAAATCATAATCAAAATACACATAGAGCAAGCGTTCAATGATCACACAACATTTCAAGGTTTTTATTGGAATGTTTTTAAATAAAATGGAAAGTTAAATATAATAAAAGGACTGAAGGTTATTGATTAGTAGCTTGTTCTATTAGGGGGTTAAAATGGGTAAGATTAGTCCTGTATCGGCAAAGTATATAGTTCATGCGAATATTCAAATTGAAGGGACAGTTGATAGGCCAGATGTTATTGGCGCTATTTTTGGGCAGACTGAGGGCTTATTGGGTGCAGATCTAGAGTTAAGAGAATTACAAAGATCTGGAAGAATTGGAAGGATAGAAGTAAATACAGAAACAAAATTAGGGAAGACCAATGGAGCAATTATAATTCCTACTTCTTTAGATAAGGTTGAAACAGCAATTATTGGCGCTTCTTTAGAAACAATACAAAGAATAGGTCCATGTAATGCAAGAGTCAGAGTTGAAAAATTAGAAGATGTAAGAGTAAGCAAAAGGGTTTATGTTTTAGATAGAGCCAAGGAATTATTAAAAGAATTGACTGAAAAGGTATTGCCTGATTCTACAGAAATGGCAGAAGAAGTTGCTCAAAGTGTAAGAATGATGGGAATTACTGAATATGGAAGAGAAAGACTGCCAGCTGGGCCTGCAATTGATGAGTCTGAGGAGATTATAGTAGTAGAGGGAAGAGCAGATGTATTGAATTTGTTAAAGCAGGGGTTCAATAATGTAATAGCAGTTAATGGAACCTCTATAACTGAGACCATAGTGGAGTTAGGAAACCAAAAGGTGTTAACTGTATTCCTAGATGGAGACAGGGGTGGAGATTTAATTTTGAGAGAATTGGCGCAAAGAACTGAGATAGATTTTGTTGCCAGAGCTCCTGATGGAAAAGAAGTTGAAGAGATAACTAAAAAAGAGATTCATAAGGCATTGAGAAGCAAGGTTGCATTTGAGCAGATTAAATTAGAGATAAGTGATAAATTAAAGGAAGAGGTAAGACAACCTCATTTTGAAAGACCACAGGAAAGATTTACTGAGAGACCCCAGCAGAGAAGATTAATGCCACAGAAAGTTGAACTGCCTAAGGTCAAGAAAGATAACTTCAAGAAAATGCTTGATGATTTGATAGGGACAAGAGGGGCTTATTTATTGGATGAAAATTCTAATATATTAGGGAAAGTTCCAACATCTGAATTAACAACCACAATACAGAATTTAGATTCAGTTTATGCTGTTGTATTTGATGGAAATGTTAATAAAGATTTGCTAAGAGTTGTTGAAAGCGCAAATGTGAAATTCTTAGTGGGAATGAATTCATTAGTAGAAAATCCTGGATCTGCAAGAACTAATGTGTTAACCAGAAGCGAGTTATAGGCTTCTTTTTTTATTTTTTAAGAATAGAAATTAATTTAAATACAATTTTAATTATGTTAAATATGAAGCCTAAAGAGAATCCAATTTTAATACTAATAATATTCTTTATTATATTAGCTTTTGTAATCTTTTTATTGTATCCTAAAGACTGTAAAATAGATAAATCCTGTTTTGATAAAAGATTTGAGAAATGCAAGACAGCTAAATTTACTGAAATAAAGGAAAATAATTTTTATGAGTATAGAATATTTGGGAAAGAGAAGAGAGAATGCGTATTTGAGGTTAGATTATTGAGATTGGAGCCTGGGGCAGATGTAACTGTAAAAGCATTATTAGAAAATAAAGCAATGAAATGCAGAATCCCTATAAATACCTTTAAAAATTTAGAACAGATAGATAATATGGTAAATTTCTGCCATGGTGAATTAAAAGAATCCATATACACATTACTGGTTAAAAGAATGTATGGGGCGATAGTAAGAAATTTAGGGCAGATTGTTGAAGAGACTAAAAAAATTGTGAAATAATGTTAGACATCTCTTAGAAGATCTTAAGGAGAACTATTTTTGAAAATAATGCGGACGTCCGCAGGTGGATAATAACTAAAAATTACTGTTGATCCTAATATTTCCTCCTCTCCGTTAACCTATAAGCGCCATCTTTAAAATTTAGTGCTGCTCTGTTCCCAGCCTGACACGATTTATCATAAAGTGACCGAATAGGGCAGAGGCTCAACGTAGATATTAGGCAATAATCTCTAGTCAATACCGCCCATTGGGTTCGGCCCACCTAAAGCCCGTTTGTGGTATAGAGTAGGGCTAATACTCCGCCTAGTCCGCATATAAATGAATAAAAAGGTGTTTAAATACTTTTTCTATGTGTTAAGTAAACTAACTCTCTGTTAATCTTAAAAGCAATTCCTGTTTTGTTAATAATTCTTCTTTACCTGAATTCATATCTCTTAATTTAAATTTATTATTTTTAATCTCATCATCACCAACAAAAATTACATAATTTATGCCAATAGCATTTGCATATTCCAGGTTTTTTGAGACATTTCTTGACATTAAATCTATTTCAGTTCTTATATTATTGGATCTTAGGAAATTTACTAATCCCAAGGCTTCTTTCTCCTTATTAATCGGAATAAAAAAAACTGTTTTTAAATTATTACTGAATTTTTCCTTTCTTAATTTTATTACTTCTGTTAGAACATCCAAGCCAAAGCTAATTCCAACTGCACAGAACCTTTTTTCTTTATCCTCTGTGAAATTATTAATCATTCTGTCATATCTGCCGCCGGCTGCAATTGAAGATGTAATCTGAGAACCCACTAAAAATGCTTCGAATACATTTCCTGTGTAATAATTTAAGCCTCTTGCTAATCTTAAACTAAATTCAAAATTCCCTACATTAAACTGCTTTAAATATTCAAATGTTAGCTCAAGCTCTTTGTAGCCTTCTGAATCCTTAAATTCATCTTTTAACTCTGAAAAATTTAATTTTATGTAGGAGAATATATTCTCTATTGTTTTTTGTTCTGTGAAATCTCTTAATTCTGTTTTTATTGTTTCTTTAGGGGATTTGTCTATTTTGTCTATAATTAATATTGTTTTTGTTAAGTCGCCCAATTTAACACCCGCTTTGATTAAAACATCATCCAATAGTTTTCTGTTGTTGATTAAGATTTTAAATTTTAAGTTTAATTCGTTGAAAATTTTATTTGCTATACTCAGGATTTCTGCATCTGTTAAAATATTCCTGCTTCCAATTGTGTCTATATCACATTGTATAAATTCCCTGTATCTTCCTAACTTTATTGGGCCATCTCTCCAGACATTTCCAATCTGATATCTTTTAAATGGAAGTTTTAATTGAGGGTTCATTGCGATAAATCTTGCTAGAGGAACTGTTAGATCGTATCTTAGGGCTAATTCCCTATTTCCTTGATCTTTTAATTTGAAGGTTTCTTTTAATATTTCAGAGCCTCCTGCATATTTAGAAGATAGGATATCATATCTTTCCATAGCTGGGGTGTCCAGAGCATTAAAGCCATATAATTCAAAATTCTTTTTTAAAATATTGATCAGATAATCCCTTATAGCTTTATCTTCACCGAAAAAATCCCTTGTTCCTTTTGGTAAATTTATTTCTTCCATTTTGATTTATAGAGCGGGTGGCGTGATTCGAACACGCGATCTCAAGCTCCACAGGCTTGCATGTTAGCCAGACTACACCACACCCGCCATGTTAATAAAGATAACTCTAAGTTAAGGTTATAAAGATTTTTACAGCTATTAAAACTTAAAGAATTACTCGTGATGAATACAATCAACTCGTTTCATGGATTTTATTATGGTTTACAGTTTATAAAGGTTTTTAAAGTGAAATTCTTTTAAAGTTTCTAAGGGTCTGTAGCTCAACCTGGATAGAGCGGCGCCGTCCTATCTCTAAGGGTAAAGGCGTAGGCTGGGGGTTCAAAAGAGTTTTTTCTTTAGGAAAGAAAAACCTCGTAAAAAGAAAGAACGTTGAAAGTCCCCTCAGACCCGATTTAATAATTAATATAAACAATTAAAGTTTTAAGATTAAAGATGAATAAAACAAAATACTTTTTTAAAATATTCAAAAAGGCTGAGAAAAAGTATGGAAACTATAAGAAAAGATTAGCTGGAGATGGATGGGATAAACCCTGGAAGACTTTAATTACAACTATATTATCAGCCCAAAGCAGAGATGAAACTACAATACCAATAGCAGAAAATTTATTTAAAAATTATAAAACTTTAAAACAATTATCTAAAGCAAAATATAGAGGTGTTTTTAAGATATTAAAAAGAATTAATTATAACAGAACTAAAACTAAAAATATTATTAATGCTGCTAAATATATTATTGAGAATTTTAAAGGCAAAATACCCAGTAATCTTGAAGATTTAATTAGGATACCCGGGGTTGGGAGAAAAACTGCTAATTTAGTGTTAAGTGAAGTGCATAAAAAAGATGGAATAACTGTGGACACCCATGTATTCCGCCTCTCAAATTCTCTGGGATTAGTAAAAACCAAAAATCCACACCAAACTGAATTAGAGCTAATGAAAATAGCACCCAGAAAATACTGGTCTAAGATTAATAGAATATTTGTTTTATGGGGGAAAGAGGTTAGGGGAAGAGATAAAAATAAATTATTGAATAAACTGGATGAATAGTCTTTATTTTAGTTACTTTTAAGTGATTATAAATCCGAAAGCTTTATATATAAGTTATTACTTCCTTATAGTAAATGGCATAGGGCGGGTCGGGTTTATTCTATTCAAACAACACCTCCGAAAGTTGTTTTATGCTATTGATCTGCCCGCCTTACCATTTAATTTAATAAACGAGTGATGTTAAGGGTTTTAAATGGGATATTTGTCTGAAATGGATTTATTAAGAACAACAAGTTTAATTAAAGGTTATCAATCATCTGGTTCTATAGACACAAAAAAGGCAATTCTGTCTGAATTATATGGATTATGGGGGGAAACGATATTTAAATTAGTGTGGTATTCTAGTAACTGGTTAGCTACTTAGGGTTTGCCTAAGTAAGCTATATGTATTTAGCCCTCTTAATCTCCATGTGGCTAATACTGACATTATGATCCCCATTACCATTGCACCTTTTTCTGTC
>JAHFIJ010000037.1 GCA_023246445.1 Candidatus Woesearchaeota archaeon | reverse complement strand
AGCGGAACTAGAAACTAGGTCTACGAGTTATGTATCAATGAAGCAAGAAACTCAAGAGCGTCTTTCATCAGACGCTCAGTCCCTTTAGGGCTGAGTAGTTCACAGGCCAGAGTAAAGTTTCTGAGGATACTACTGTTTCTAATCTGGAGGGGAGAAGCGTAGATTTCCCAGATGAGCCTAAATTAATTGTAACCTATAATGATGCTCAAAATAACTCAGATTTAAGACAAAAATATATTGATCTACACTTTAATGGTAAGCTGCCTTATTTTGTTTCTGAGCTTGTTTATGATCCTGATAACAGCAAGACAATAAATTATCTGGAAGGTCTTCTTTCAAAAGATTTTATTGATGATGAACTAATGATAAAAATGAAGAACGAACTTGAATCGGGTTCAACAGTCCCTATGTATCTCATGAGAGTTTTTTTAACTAATAGGACTTTTGGAAATGGAATAAAGCAGCCAATTTTTGTAACCCCAAGAGCATTTAAGAATTATAATGAGAAAGAGTTTAGAAAGGCTCTTGTTGACCATGAGTTTATCCATGCTAAGGATCTATTTAGTGGTATACAAATTGGAAATGTTTTAATAAATTATGAAAATTCACATTTTTTGCAATCAAATACTATTAATGCGATTTTTGATTTAAGGGCTTTGCATAACCAGATGTTAGTGTCTGTCTTTGGTGGTGAAGAGCCAGATGAATTGTTTTTACAGGCTATGGTGGGTTATGTTAAATATTATCAAATGTTGAGAGATGTGAAACCCATGGGCGAATTAGAGAAGTATGTAAGAGATAATCAACTAAAATTTTATTTGAGTTTTATGACATCAAAAATGAGATCTAATTTGAGAGATTAATAAATTCTTTATATTCATAATTTTTTAATGCTAACTGAATTAATTCATTTATATTTAATTTTTCTTCCAGTTTTTTTATTTCTTCCAGATTTGATTTTGTGATTGGATGCTGGGCAACTAAGTAAGAGCAGCAATCTTCATATGGTAAAACCGAGATATCATAAGTCCCAATCTCTTTTGCTTCTTTTATTATATCTAATTTATCCGAGCCTATTAAAGGAGAGAATATTGGAAATTTCGTAATTTCATTAATAACCTGCAAGTTTTCAATTGTTTGAGAGGCTACTTGCGCCAATGAATCCCCTGTTACAAATCCTGAAGCTAATTCTTTTTTTAAAAATTCTTCTCCAATTTTAAACATTAATCTCCTGTAGATAATCATTCTAAACTCTGAGGGAATTTTTTTAACTATTTCCTGCTGGATTAGTTTAAAATCTATATTGTATAATTTAGTCTTGAACTGAAATTTAGATAATATTTTAGATAAGTCAAGAATTTTATTTTTAACATTTTGAGAATGCTGAGAATAGTTATGGAAATGCAGTAAAACTATTGAGCAGCCCCTCTTTAGCATTCTTAAGGCTGCAACTGGAGAATCTATTCCGCCAGAAATTAAAGCTATTAATTTTCCTGTTACACCTACTGGCAGTCCGCCCAAACCTTTGATTTTTTTAGTGTATAAATAAGCTTTATCTTCTGCGATTTCTATAAAAATAACCAGATCATGATGCTCTAAATCAACTTTATTTTTTAAATTTTCTGTTATATATTTTCCTACAGTTTCATTTATTTCTCCTGATTGTAAGTTAAAATTCTTATTAGATCTGTTTGTTGAGATGCAGAATGTTTTTGGGTTTAATTTTTTAGCTAAGTTTAATGCTGTGTTTTTTATTTCTTCTATATTTAAAGGACAAGTTTCTGCCAAGCAATAATAAGCAATTCCTGGGATGCAACTTAATAGATTTAATATTTTATCTTTTTCATAATCACTTTTTAATTCTATGGAAATTCTCCTGTAAGTCTTTTTTAATTTATTATAGCCAATTTTTCTTATTGAGCTTCTTATATTATCCAATAGTTTCTTTTCAAACAAAGGCCTGTTTTTTCCCTTGATTCCTATTTCTCCTGCGTAGTGTATTAAGATTTCCATAAATAATTGAAAGTAAAAAGGTTTAAAAGGGTTGTTAGTTTTTTATCTTAATGGTTAAAATTCTCGGTATTGATGAAGCAGGCAGGGGCCCAATTATCGGCAGTATGTTTATAGTTGGCGTTTTAGCTGCTGAGGAGACTGAATTAAAATTTAAAGAGATAGGCGTTAAAGACAGCAAATTATTAACTCATAAAAAGAGATGCTTATTGGAAAATAAGATTAAAGATTTAGCATTGAAGGTTAAAATTGTCAGAGTTCAGCCATTAGAGATTGATAGTGCTGTTGATGGTGGAAAAATAAACTTAAACTGGTTAGAGGCACATAAACAGGCTGAAATTATAAATGAATTAAAACCGGATAAGGCTTTTATTGATTGCCCCAGTCCGAACTGCAGAAAATATAAGGATTATTTGAAAGCAATATTAGATGATAAGACTGTTGAATTAATAGTAGAACATAAAGCAGACAAAAATTATTTTATCGTAGGGGCTGCTTCGATCATAGCAAAATGTGAAAGAGAAAAGGAAGTTGCAGAGTTAAAAAAGAAATATGGGGATTTTGGTTCTGGTTATATGAGTGATCCTTACTGTAATAAATTCTTTAAGGAAAAATTTGAAAAATATCCTGAATTATTTAGAAAATCCTGGGCACCTTACAAAGATGCTGTTAATGGAAAGAAGCAGACAACTCTGGATAAATTTACAGGTAGATGAATATAAAAAAATATAGTAGTATTTTATTAAAAAATTTATTTAGAAACAAAAAAGTAACTTTTAAAAATAGTAGATTCATTGAAAAACAAACAATTAAAGATGAGTTTTGTAACTTATTTTTAGCTGTAGGGGATTAAAATGGTGGTAAAGAATGGAGATAAGGTAAAAGTGGAATATACAGGAAGTTTTGAATATGGGCTTGTGTTTGACAGCACAGATGGAAAAGCGCCATTGGAATTTGTAGTTGGTTCCGGAAGTGTAATCAAGGGCTTTGATGAGGCTTTGATTGGTATGAAAGAAGGAGAGGAGAAAGATGTTAAGATACTGCCTGAAAATGCTTATGGAAATATAAACCCTCAATTAGTAAAGAAGGTTTTGAGAGAACAGATTCCAAATGGAGATAAAATTAAAAAGGGAATGATATTGGAATTAAGATTGCCAAATGGGCAGCAAATGCCGGTAAGAGTAACTAATGAGAATAATAAAGAGGTAACATTAGATATGAATCATATATTGGCTGGGAATGTGTTGAATTTTACGATAAAATTATTAGAAATTCTTTGAAGTTTTTTGTAGAAACGTTTATAAATAAGATTTTAAGGCTTTAAAGTATGGGCAAGAAATCCAGAGGATTAGGTGCAGGAAGAAAATTAAAGCTTAAAAGGAAAAGATTTAGATGGAGCAATAAATGGTTTACCAGAAGGGCTTTAAATTTGAAGGTTAAATCTGATCCATTAGAGGGAGCACATCATGCTAAGGGGATGGTATTGGAAAAGGTTCAGATTGAAGCTAAGCAACCAAATTCTGCTATGAGAAAAGCAGTTAAGGTTCAATTATTAAAAAATGGAAGAAGAATAACTGCTTTTGCTCCAGGCAATAATGCTATAAAATTAATTGAAGAGCATGATGAGGTTATAGTTGAGTGCATAGGTGGGGCAATGGGAAAATCCAAAGGGGATATTCCAGGAACAAGATGGAAGGTTATCAAGGTAAATGATCAGAGTTTAGATGCTTTAGTCAGGGGAAAAATAGAAAAGGGTAGAAGATAAAATGAATTTTAAATTATTTAACAGATGGGGGATAGAAGGAATACAGGTTAAGGATGAGGGTTTAAAGAATTATATAACTATAACCCCAATTTTGGTTCCAAGAACTGGCGGAAGATATGGGGGAATAAGATTTTACAAAAGCAAATATAATATAGTGGAAAGATTAATGAATAAAATGATGGGTCCCGGGCACAAAGGCAAGAAGCATAGATTAACTTCAGGGCATACAGGGGGAAGGGGCTTAAAGGTTTATGGAATAGTTGAGAAAGCCTTTGAATTAATTGAAAAAACAACTAAAAAAAATCCTATAGAAGTTTTTGTGAAGGCTGTTGAAAATGCAGCTCCAAGAGATGAGATTACATCTATAGAATATGGTGGAGCAAGATACCCACAAGCTGTAGATTGTGCACCTATGAGGAGGATTGATACAGCTTTAAGATTGATGGTTCAAGGCTCTTTCCAGAAATCATATAATCATAAGAAAAAAATGTATGAATTTTTAGCTGAGGAAATTATTTATGCTTATAATGGTGATAATAAGAGTAATGCTGTAGCCAAGAAATTAGAGTTAGAAAGACAGGCTGATTCTGCGAGATAGTAAAATTATTCCAGATTATTCTTAAATTCTTTTTGAGATATTTCATAGTCAGTAGATTTTTGTGTATTTTCTTCGTAGCTGGAAGTTACTGCTGGAATACCTGAAAATAAAGAACATCTAATTGAATGTAAATCATTTTTTATAGATTCTGCACTTATTATTCTTGAATATGGGTCTTTTGTTTGCCTTTCTTCGTAATTGTATGCGCCTTGCGGCTGATTAATATATGTGTTAGCAATACAGGATGATGGCCCTCTTGGCTTATTGTAATAACCATCTTTAATTACTTGCATACTTTCAGCTTCTTCATGGGGATTATATCCTTTTACAGTTCCTGTTATTATTTGTCTTTCTTTCTTTTCTAAATATTTTAAACAATTTTGCTCAAACCAATATTCCTCTCCAAATTGCGGCTTGACATTGAATCTTCCCTGGTTTTCTAATTGCTGCAGATAAACTAAACATTGGACTTCTGAAACATTTCCTGTTAATTTTCCATCAGAATAAACTAAAGCAAATGCTAATAAACTTAATATCAAAAAACCAGCTACAATAATTTTAATTTGTTTATGCTCGTCTTCCATCTATCCCTCTTTTAATTTTATAATATCTATTTGTATTTAAATGTTTCTACTAAAAATTTTATTGTTCTTTTTGTGCCAGCCAAGATGTTCTGATAATCTATAGTATATAATTTAACGGATTTTATAAATACTTTTAGCACACATAACCTTTTTAATGTTAAAATT
>JAHFIJ010000023.1 GCA_023246445.1 Candidatus Woesearchaeota archaeon | reverse complement strand
TGTTTTTAGTAAAAACAACATAATTATCTAAAGAAGCTCCCGTAAATTGTTGAATTCTATCTCTTGCATCTTCATAATTTTGAGTGGATATTCTTGATCTTTGTCCTGAACCTCTATGAACGCTTCCATATGTTCTTAAAAATTCAGCAACAGCTTCACTAACTGCTGAAAAAGGGATTGTAGTAGCAGCATTATCTAGATTAACGTCTCTTACTATCCCTCTTGTTGTTTCTACTAAGAGTTCTAAACTACCCTCTGGAAAAAGTGGCTTTATTTCTTCTTCCCAATTAATTTGTCTTCCCATAGTAGTAACTATTGATAGGAGGTATATAAATATAGTCCCCCCCTAAGTGGGTTACCAATAGAAAGATTAATAAGGAAATGAATATATTTATGTTTAAATGGACGAAACTTTACTTGAAAAATTAGGATTGACTAAAGGAGAGATTAAAGTATATTTAGCTCTCAATAAATTAGGAGAATCCACTGTTGGACCAATTGGAAAAGAGAGTAAAGTTTCTAAGTCAAAAATGTATGATATTCTTGATAAATTAATTGAAAGAGGACTAGTCGGTTATATTACAAAGGAAGGAACAAAGTATTTCATGGCTAATGATCCACATATGATTTTAGATTACATTGAGAAAAAAGAAAATGATTTAGACAAGACCAAAAAAGAAATTGTTACAGAAGTATTGCCTCAATTAATGATGCAAAGAGCATCAGTTTCTAAAAAAAGAGTTGCAGAAATGTATGAAGGCTTGAATGGAATAAAAGCGATTAGAGAAGAATTGATGATGGATTTCAATTCAGGAGATACTCTTTTAGTGTTGGGCGCACCTAAAATAGCTAATGTAAAATGGGAAGGTTGGTTTTTAGATTTTCATAAGAGAAGAACTAAAAGAAAGGTAAAAATGAAGATTATTTACAATGCAAATGCTCAAGAGTATGGAAAAATCAGAGAAAAGATGAAATTAACTGATGTTCGTTATCTTCCAAATAATTTGGTAAGTCCTAATTGGATTGATATTTTTCCAAATGCAGTTTTATTTGTTATGGTGTTAAATAATCCGATTACGTTTGTTGTTAGAGATACAGAGTTAGCAAATAGTTTTAGATCTTACTTTGAGATTATGTGGAAGAATTCTACGTCCTAAAAGATTGCCCCCCTATTAGTTTTAGTTTCTTTACTCTTAACCATATTAATTCATTTCAAAAAAATTTGGGTCGGAACAAAGTGTAGCCGTTTAGTCAAGGTTATACAGAGTTGCGTTAACAATTTTGAAAGTTTGTTTTTAGACGACTAAACGAAGGTAGCAATAGTTTAAATTTTCGGAAATGAAACGAAGCGGAATGCACCGAATGGCGACCTCTAGAATTACAGATAACGCCCTTTTAAGAGTATAAAAACAAGGCAGTTCAAATGGAACAGAAAATCACAAGAGTTCGGTCGAGACAGGGGGTTCATAATACTTAAAAACCAATATTAAAAAGAGATAAAATGATTAGTATTATAATAACCTCCTTTAAAGAACCACATCTAAAAAGAGCGATAGATTCTGTTTTAAATAATAAAATCAAAAAAAAGCATGAAATAATAATCGTCGCCCCCGATAAAGAAGCTAAAGAACTAGTTAAAAGCTATAAAAATTTAAAATTCTTTAAGGATCATGGAAAAGGGAAATCTTTAGCCTTAAACCAGGTCTTCAAAAAAGTTAAGAGTGATATTCTAATCCTAACCGATGGAGATGTTTACATTTCTAATAATGCCATCAATGAAATTTTAGAATTATTTAAAGATCATAAAATTGGCTGTTTAACAGGTAGACCCGTATCAACAAATTCAAAAAACAATATCTTTGGTTATTGGTCGCATTTACTATTTGATATAGGCGCCCACGAAATATCAAGGAAAAAAAGATTTCAGGAAGGTAAATTTTTGGAATGCTCTGGTTATTTATTTGCTTTCAGAAACATATTCATGGATATTCCCTTAGACGTAGCTGAAGACTCAATAATCCCTTATTTATGTTTGAAAAAAGGATACAAAGTTGGTTATGCAGAAAAGGCATTAGTCTATGTTAAAAATCCCACCAATTTAAAAGATTTTATTAAACAAAGAGTAAGGACAGCGAAAGGGCATGAAAAACTAAAACTATATGCCCCCGATTATCCAAGAGTCAAATCCTTCTCAATGGAAATATTTGAAGGTTTAAAAAATATAAGATTAATACTCTCTTATCCTAAAAACATTAAAGAGTTTATATACACTTTAACATTATTCCCTGCAAGGTTATATATCTGGTTAAGAGTTAAATATGATCAAAGCTTAAAGGGAAAGACCTACCAGGACTGCTGGGAAAGAATCGAAAGCACAAAAACTTAATCAAACAATAATTAGAATACCTTCTTAATTAAAATAGTGGCATAACTTCCTTTTGGTAAAATAAATTTCAAAACACATTTTAATTTCCCTAATTCATCGTCTGAATATTCATAACTTAAATCTTTTACATTAACAAATGCTCTTCTTTCAACACCCAAACTAATCAACTCAGGCATTTCCCTAATCAAAAAATCCTTCTTTTCAATTTTTTCAATTTCTAAAATATTTAAATACAATTTTTCAACAATCTTATCAAATTTAGTATCAAAATTAATTAATGGAATTTTCAAATCAATTATCTTATCTAATTTAGTAAATAAAAATCCATTTTTATTATAACTTTCAAAATTTAATCTAATATATTCTTTCAAAACTAAATTAAACAAATAAGACTGATAAGAATGCAGATACAGCTTCAATAATTTTTTATCTAAACTTCTTAAAGCACCAATAAAATCATTGGATTTAACACTTAAATTTAATTTCAGGCAAATCTCTTTAAAATTTCTCTTAATTAAATTTCTTCCAATCTCAACGTTATTTAAGCTAAATCTCTGTTCATCAAAATAATTCTCTAAAATCCCGCATTTAATCTTAATTTTTTCACTTAAGTCTCTTACAATAATAGTAAAAGAATTAAATTCGCAAAAGCCTAAATTTATTCTTTCATCCCCATAACCCATAAATTTAATGTATAACCCATTATTTTTCCATTCAAATTCGCCTTTATTATAGCCATAAACAGAGATATACTGCTCACTTACACTTTTCTTATCTTTCAAACCAGAATAATTTACTTTTTCCCTGGAAACTTTCAAAACCTTACTAATAAGGTCTACAGCCTTATAAGTTGTATAACCCGTTTTTTTCAGTAAAAAATAGCCATATCTGCCATTTTCTTTAAATTTTAGATTACAAACCTCCTTTACAATAAAATCTTCATTTTTAATCTTGAATTCCATAAACAATCTTTAAATAGATAGAAATTTAAAACTTCTCTATGAATAAATTAATCATTATTTTAGATGGAGCATCAGATAGAGGTTTTAATACTCCTTTAAAATTAGCCAAAATTCCTAATTTAAACTTCATAGCACAAAATGGAAAAATAGGATTAATGGATGTTATCAATAAAAATATTGCGCCGGAATCAGATCAAGCTATGATCTCCTTATTGGGCTTTGATTTAAAAAAAGTTTACACCGGCAGGGGGATCTTAGAAGCCTTGGGTTCAGGGATTAAAATAGAAAACAAAATATATTTAAGATGTAACTTCGCATCTTTAAATGAGAATGGAACAATAAAAAACATTGAAGTTATTCCAGCTAAAGAAGAAATAGAATTATTAAAAACAGAATTCAAAAAATTTAATGCAAGTCTTATTCACACCATAGGTCATAGAGCAGTTTTAATTTTAAATTTAAAATCCCCAAGAGTTACTCCTTCACACCCAGGATACAAAATTGTTTACAATAACATAACCTCAGCACAATCAATTAATCATAAAAAACTTTACCCTTTAATATCGATACCATTGGAAAAAGATGCAGTAGAAACTTCAAAAATAATAAATAAAATAACATTTTTATCAAAACGATTACTAAAAAACAAAGTTCTTTTAACAAGGGGTGCTTCAAATGAACTACCAAAACTTAAACCAATGAAAAATTTCGTCTTAATTGCAGACATGCCGGTAGAATTAGCAATAGGTAAAATCTGTAAAATGAAAGTTATTAAAAAACCAAAAGATTTACTAGACTTATCAAGATTAGTTTTAAAATATATAAAAACTAATGATGTTTACTTAGAAATTAAAGGTCCGGACTCTTTTGGGCATCAGGGAGACAAAAAAGGCAAGATTAAAGCCTTAGAAAAAATAGATTTAGAATTCATCAGCAAAATTAAAAATCTTAAAAACACTATTATTTGCATAACCTCAGATCATTCTACCCCCTATACTTTAAAATCACATTCCAAAGACCCTGTCCCTGTCTTGATTTACAATCCAAAAGTTATTTCTCGGGGTTTTATCTCAAAAAAAAGCTCTTTTAATGAAACAGCTTGTAAAAAAGGCTATTTAGGAAGGTTTAATGGAAAATCTTTATTAACTAAATTATCATGATTAAACAATATAAATCTTAATAAATTAAGTTTTAAAGAGAAATTAAAGATGGAAGACACTATAACATTTGAATACCTGTATGATGTTCTAAGAAAAGAAAAATACTCTAAAGAAATCCAGAAATTAGACGACAATTTTATCCTTAATCTTCAAAAATATATAAGAGAGAAAACCCAAATCCTAATGTCTCAAAAAGGGAAAAATTCTATTTTTACAGCTTCGGAAACACAAAAAACACAAAAACACATGGAAAATGTCCAAAAACTAATCAAGGAATTATTTGAAAGAAGAGAAAGCAAAATTCTTTATCTGGCTTTTGTAGCATCAAAAACGCACGGAAAACACCAGTTAACCTCAAACCTGTTAAAAGAAGAAGAGATAATGTTTAATGAAATAATACAGAAATTAAAGGACTTTAGAAATTTAACAATAGACAATTTGCTAACTGAAGATAAAATTTTAAACATTGAAAATACAGAACCAAAAGATATAAAAACCGATTACAAAGCTAAAATGAAGACAATAAAGGTTCTTGCCTCAGTCCCTCAATTTGTAGGTGTAGACATGCAGGTTTACGGGCCTTTTAATCAAAAAGAAACCGCAGTTTTGCCATTTGAAATCGCTGAACTGCTAATAGAAAAAAAAATTGCAGAAACAATAGAAAATGAAAAGACCCAAGAAGCTTAACCATTTCTGCCCAAAATGCAGGAAACACACAGAACACATAGTTTCAATAGCCAAAAGCATGGGTAGAAACAAAACCCATCCAATGTCGAGAGGATCAAGAAATAGAATGCGCAGAAGAGGTCAGGATAGAGGTTATGGGAATAAAGGCAGAACTTCCAAGGGAGCAGTTTCATCCTTTTCCATGTCAGGCGCAAAAACTTCCAAAAAACAAGACTTAAGATTTACTTGCTCAGTATGTAAAAAAACTTCAGGCATAAGAAAAACATTTAGGGCAAAGAAATTAGAATTAACTTAAAAATATACAAGAATTAAAGAATAAATTTTTACATAATTTTATAAAAAATTTAGATCTATCTACTAAATCCGCAATCAACACAAGTCAAACAAATATCATTTCTGCATTCAATAACTAAATTTTCATTTAAATTAAATCTATAGCTCTGTCCGTTAACTATTGCTAAATTATTATCAACAAGGCTTACAATTTGTCCCTTTAATCTTCCATTTTTCTTATACAATTCTATTAAACCCAGATTATTAGCACTTGCTTCTTTTGTATATAAAGCATAAACATCCTTTCTTCTGATTATCTCTCCCTTTAGCCCTTCAATCACAACCCCATCAGCATTTATATTATTGTCTATCAAAGTTTTCCCTTCTTTTAAGAAATAAATAGCATCAGGTTCAGCAACAGCAAAACCAGTAAAAGAAACATTCTGAAAAAATAATATCCCCCCAAATACTAAAAAAACTATAACTAAAAAGAATATAATGCCCCTGTTTATCACCCCTACCATACTATAAAGCCATAATATAAATTTATATAAGTTTCTATTTGTGTGTAGGGGTTTTGACTCACAAACATTCTAAGAATAACTCTAAAGTGCTCTAGTGCAACTCTAAAGAAAGGCTTATAAATCTCTCTTTTAAACCTAAGCTTATGAAAATGCTGCAAGAACCATCTTCAAGATTCATAAAGCTAAGATGCCAAAAATGTAAAAATGAGCAGATTATATTTGGAAAACCATCTAGAACCGTAAACTGCTTGGTTTGTGATTCCACATTAGCAGAAGCCTCAGGTGGCAAGGGTAAAATAAAAGCTCGAATCCTCGAAGTCTTGGAATAAAATGTATTACAGGAAACAAGGTTTGCCGGAAGAAGGAGAACTAGTATTATGCACTGTAAAGAAAGTCTTGCATAATTCTGTTTTTGTTTCTATAGATGAATATGAAAATAAAGAAGGATTAATACATATCTCAGAGATAGCCGCAGGCAGAATCAGGAACATAAGAGACTATGTAAGGGAAGGTAAAATAATAGTCTGTAAAATCCTTAAAATTGACAAAATAAAAGGGCATATCGATCTATCTTTAAGAAGAGTTTCATTGCAGAGCAGAAAAAACAAAGAAACCGAACACATGCTGGAAGAAAGAGCAGAAAAAATTTTAGGGTTCATAGCAAAAAAATTAAACAAAACTCTAAAAGAAGCCTATGAAACAGTAGGAAATAAAATAATTGAAAACTATGGACTTTTACATGCTTTCTATGTTAAAGTTGCTGAAGATAACTCAATCATAACTAAATTGCAGACAGATAAAAATTTTGAAAAAGAATTATTAAATATAATTAAAGAAAAGATTAAGCCGCCAGTAGTTGAAATTACTAAAAAAATCAGACTAACTTCTTTAGAGCCTTCAGGCATAACCTCTATTAAAAGCATATTGCTAAACATAATAAACTATGCTAAGGAAAAAAGCATAAACCTGATAGTGAAATATATTTCTGCACCCGTATATAGCATAAAAATAATATCAAAAAACTACAAAAATGCAGAAGAGAATTTAAAAGTTTTAACAAATATCATAACGACAGAAGCAAAAAAATTAAAGGTCAAATTTTCCCAGGAATAACATGAAAACTGAGATTCTTAAATGCCCTAAATGCCTTGAATATACCTTAAATAAAAAATGCAAAGAGTGTAATACTGATGCTTTAACACCTAAGCCTGCTAAATTCTCCTTAGAAGACAGATATGGACCTTATAGGAGATTATCAAAAAAACAGTAGTATTTATAAGCCCAACTGCTTTATTATAACTATGTTTAAGATAAAAGAACTTAAAAAAGCAAATCTAAAAAATCCTATTTTAATCAGTGGTTTGCCCGGAATGGGTAATGTGGGTAAAATTGCTGTTGATTTTATGATCGATACCTTGGATGCAAAAAAATTATTTGAAGTATCATCTAATGGCTTCCCGCATGCAGTTTTTGTTAATGAAGAAAATCTTGTTGAGCTTCCTACTATACAATTCTTCTATAAAAAAATTAAAAACAGGGACTTTTTATTAATGGCAGGGGATATTCAGCCAATAGACGAGAAAGAATGCTATGAATTCTGCGATCTTGTATTAGATGTTTTCCAAAAGTATAAAGTAAGTGAAATAATAACCCTGGGAGGTGTAGGTCTGCAGCAGCCTCCTAAAAAGCCAATAGTATACTGCACTTCAAATACAAAAGAACAATTGAGTAATCTAAAAAAATATGGTGCAAACCCTAATATCTTCGGCATAGTTGGACCTATTGTAGGTGTCTCAGGTCTTTTAGTAGGGTTAGCAAAAGATAAAAATATTATTGCATCCGCATTACTGGCAGAAACATTTGGGCATCCAGCATATTTAGGTATAAACGGAGCCAAAGCAATCCTGGAAGTAATCTCCAAAAAATACAACTTGTCTTTAGACTTAACCTCATTAAATGAAAAGCCGGAAAAAAGCCTCGAAAGAATAAAGAAATTTAATGATTTAAAAAGAGGTATCGGAGAGCAAAAAACAAAATTATCCCATAATAAAACAGATTATATTGGGTGAACTAAAGAATATAATTAATGGTATGAGCAATATTCAGAGATGGTTAAGGACTTAAGTTAATTATTTTTGTATCCACAAACTTCTTCTATTGCCCTTGTATTCAACTGGACTACAGAACTTAAATAATTTAAAGGAGAATAATAAAATTGAATCTTGTCTTTATCAACCCCAAACAAATTTATAGAATCAGGATAATAAATTAACATATCATCCATATCATTAAAGGATTTTTGTGCATAACTCAAACTTTCATTAAAATATTGTCTTGCTAATAATAGTTTAGGCATTTCACTGCATTTAAATCCATCCTGCACCACACCTCCAGAACCTAAATTTTTAGCTAAATACCAGAATTTTTGGCTTTCTAACATGCTTAATCTGACATCTATAAGTAAAATTGCGCTTTTTGTTTTGTTAATTCCTTTTTTCACTAACTCTTCTCTTAATTTAATCAAATCATCTCGCATCAAAGATAAATTATTAAAGCTTATCATTGTTTTATTCAACATTTCATTTCTAAAATCCCCACCATATTTTTTATCTAATTCATTAATTTTGCCGTAGCTATAGTTATAATCAAATTTAGTGCAGCCTAATAAAATTAACAGCCATAAAACAATTAATGCTTTCTTCATAAAAATTAATTAATTAAATTGCAATATAAAAGCCTTGCTAAACCAATTTTGTCTCTTCAGGTAATAAAACCCTTCCATATTCCCCATCAAAGCCCGGTTTAACTTTTAATTTTCCTTCTCTGTTTAAGATTATTAACTCTATTAATCTATCATCGACCTTCTTGATCATTGCTTCTTTATTAACATTTAGCAATAGATTTAATTCATTCCCAAATCCTTCAATTAATCCATTATATACCACCCAACACCCCTTAGATTCCATCTTAACATCTAAATTTAAGGCAATTAATTCATGTAAGGGTAATAATTTAAAAAAAGGTTTTGCATTCTCAGGTTTATATCCTGCTTCAGCTTTAGCTAATTTTTCAACCCTATAATCAACACCTAAAGTTAATTTTCCCTTGCAAACAGGACATATTCCATTTAAATCAATAGTTTCTTTGGGAGAACAATTAAATTTACAATTTCTATGTCCATCAAAATGATATTTTCCATATTCAGCAGGAGTTTCTATAGTCCCTTTCAATCCTTCCCCATTTCTAATCGCTTTTATTATTCCATCATAGCTCAATTCTTTAATATCAAATATTGTGGCCTCTCTTCCCAGGCGAAATGGCCAATGGGAATGTGCATCTGAAAAGCTTACTATATTTATTTTCTCTTTCAATCTCCACAGCATAGAAGGATCAGCAGACATTCCGGATTCTATAGCATAAATGTTATCCGTTTGATTCTGAAAACATTCCTGTAAAGAATCAAATCCGGAATCACTTCCATATAAACCAAACCAGGGGGTCATACAATGGGCGGGTATAATTTCAATCTTATCATCTATTAATTTTAAATTCTTAACTAATTCAGCACAAGACATTCCAAATATTGGTCTCCCATCATAATCTAATCTTCCTATACTCCCTAAAAATTTAATTATCTCATCAGCAGTTTTGGTATTAGGAGAAAAAATTAACAAATGAACAGCTCTTCTTCTGCCGCCCTGGCTAAAAATTAAACTAACCTCAGTCTGCCAGATAAATGGAAATCCTGTTTTAGTCCATAAAATTCCCTTATCATCCTCTTTTAAATATTTATCAATATCTTTTCTATGTAATGGATGTTGAAAATCTCCAGTCCCTAATAAATGAATGCCTTTAATCCTTGCATACTTCTCTAAGTTCTCAATGCTTAAATCCTTGCTAGTAGCTCTTGAATATTTAGAATGAATTTGTAAATCTGCAATAATTTCCATAAAAGAGTTAAATTATTCAATTATAAAAGTTTAACTAAATTTTTTTCAGCCTCTTTTTCAATTTTACTCTTTATATCTTGAATATTATCTCCAAAAACAGTTACACGAGCCTGCAAATCCCCGCACCCATTAGTAAATGTTTCAAAATACACTGCAACGCCCCCTACATACACTATGCAAAACTCATCCATCCCCATTATATTTCTATTTCTGATATCCTCATATCCAGGTAAAGAATGAAGAAATCTGAAAAACTCTTTATAAGTATAAACCCCGGCCATAGCACCTTCATAAATTATATTACACATTAAAAAATAAAGATAGACTTGTAACTATTTAAAGATATATTCAGTTAAATATAGATATTAGTGTTTACTTATAAATTTTATTGAAGAAAATTAATTGTAGTAATAATACCTTGAATCATAATAACCATCATAGTAATAACCATCATCATTGTATCTATAAGTGTCATATTTATTATAATAAGGCTGCCTATATTTGCTATAACTTGAATAAGTGTTATAAGGATAAGCATAAGAGTAACTGTAAGAATCATAATAAGGATATTCCCTATATCTTCCCTTGCTATCAACTCTTACATTAACTGAATTCTGCACATAAGAATTATAATTAAAATTATTGTTATTATAACCATAAAAGCTTCCCATGTTGCCATTAGGATCATATCCCTTGTAATATCCGCTTAGGCCATATTTATTAAAATAATAATCTCCAGCAGCAAAATTAGTATCATAAGAAGCTGAATCATAACCAATATCCGGATAATATCTGTAATTATAATAATAAGCATCTGCAGCATTAACGCTTACTATACCCACTAATATAACTAACAAAAATAAAAATATATTTTTTAAGATTTTATTCATTTTGACCTTACAACTTTAAAGTAATAAAACATATATAAAAGTTTCTGTTAATAATAATAGTAATAATATAGAGCGACTTGCAGAATTTTTGAAAATAAGTTACCACTAAATTATAGAATTGATAATTTTATGTGATATGCGATTTTTTGGAGCACTTTTCAATAGCTCCGAAAGGTTTAAATACCCTCATATATTACCAGGTTATATGGGGTTACAAAATGAAAAATGACAAAAATACAAATAGACTTGAGCGAGGAAGAAGACAAAATTGTAGAAATTTACAAATTAGTAAACAGCCATAAAACAAAACAGGAAGCGATTAAAAAAATGGTAAAATATTTTAAAGCAGAAATCAAACCTACAAATTTAAAAGATAAGGAGTACTTTAAGTAAAATGGGCTTTGAAAGAATACCTTTTAACACAACTGAACAAGTAAAAGAGAAAGGAAGTTTTATTACAGGTAAAAAGGACGCTATATTTCTAAGAAACAAATATCAAACAGAATTAGACAATGCAAATTCGGCTGTAATTAATATGGTGCATTATTGCGAAGAACAAAGTGTTAATTTGAAAAAAGCGTTTAATGAAGCTCAAGGAATTAAAGCCAGTATTGAAGCCCACGAGAAAGAAAGAGAAAATGCTTATGAAGCATTAGGGAATTTGTTAAACAAAGAAACTGATTTTGAGAAATTTATGCACAAGGAAACGACTGGAATGTATAAAGAAATCTCTAAGAATCAATCTGCAAAGGGTATTAAAATAAAACAGAGAATGACAAACTCAGATAATGAGATGAAATTCGCTTCTATGATAAAATATTTAGACAAGTATCCAGAATACCAGTCTAAGTCTAGCTTTAAAAAAATATCGGATAAAATTGAAGAAAAAGAAAGAGAATTAAGGTCTGCTAAAATAGATTATAATAAAGCAGTATCAAGTTACCACGATTTATTACAGGCATTTAAATTCCATATTCAAAAGGCAAAAGATAAAATTGAGATGTATTATAAACTTCTTAAGGAAGGAGAAGAAAAATTAAATGGTACAAGATACAAGCGAGGAGTAATCCATAAACTTTTTGCTACTGAGAGAACTAAAAATGAAACAAGTTTAGATACTATTAAACATCGTTTACCTCAAGCAGAAAATACTTTAAAGATAATTGAGGGGGAATTGTCTGACTATCGGGGTAGAAAGTTTGTAGAGTTGGATTATTAAGATGACTAAACAAAAAGAGAAAATTGATTTAGACAAAGAAGTAAGAAATACTGGAATTACTTTAATTGTTTTTGGAGTTATACATTTTGTTCTTTCACAATTTTTAGATTTTACTTGGGGCTTTGTTTTAATCGCTGTCGGAGTAATCGCTTTATTTTATCGTTCAAGAAAAATGCTTTTGACTTTTGGAATTTTATTAATCGTTGTAGGGGTTTTAAATATTTCAAGTTATGCTGTAACTTTAGAAGAAACATCTGGATTTTGGGTGATTTTTGGGATAGCCCAGATTGTTTGGGGTATTCAAGAGGTAAATCGTTTTAGAAGAACGAAAGAAAATCCGAAATACGAAATTAAAGAAAAAATCAAAAAAAGTTTTGTATGGTACGGATTAAGAGCAGGATTTTGGACTATGATTGGATTGTGGTTGTTGAATATTCTTTGGAATGCTTATTTTATATTTTGGTTGCTTTGGATAGGTTCAGTAATTTTTACTTTTGTATTATCAATAATTCACTTAACAAAATATAAACAGAAAGCATTAGCAGTAACTGCTTTAGTTTTTGCTTCTTTCCTAATTTTACCGGCTATTGTAGGATTCGCTTATGGTTATGGAAGTCCAGTTAACACCCAAAATTCACTTACATCGAATACCCCTCAAAATGCCGTAGTAAATGACACACTATTATCCGGCTATGGAGTATATCGTGAATTTGCAGACCAAACCACTACTGCCAAAGTAGATTTACAATTTAGTAGCGATTATCCTATTAGTGTTTATTTTGCACCTTCTGAAAATGATTATGAAAATTTTATGAAAAATAAAGCGTATAATTCATATCAAAGTTGTTCTTTTGAAAATAAATATTTTTATAAAATTAGTTGTAATGTTAGTACGGGGGGAATAATCATATACAATCCTGGTTATTACACCGCAAATTATGAAATATCTTAAAACAAAAAACTGAAAGTGCCTCACCTTCTTTCTTTTAGAAAAAGAAACAAAAGAGGAGAGTTCCAGTCCTTCGGACATATTGCCTTTTACTTCGTAAAAGAATTTATTTTAGATAGTGGCACACTCAAATTAACTTATGTCTATTGCTTTTTTAGATATACCCACAATCATTTGAATATTTGGATCGTTAGTATTAGTTGCATTAATTGTTTCATCTATAACTTGTTTTGAAACATTTTTTACTGTGTCTTCAGCAATTTGCTCAGCTTCTTTTACAGTATTAACAGCTTCATAAGATGTATTTCCTGCATCAACAAGAGTTTTTCCTAATTCAGTATTATAGAAACCATATCCACAACTATAAGAAACTATTGTCAGCACAATCAGAATGACTACACCAATCCAAGCATAGAGAGTAAAATCTGTTTGAAGAAATGTCATCACAATAGCGACCGTAACTGGTTAGCTACTCTATCACAATAATCAACAAATAGTTGTTTAACACCTTAATTCTGGGGGGTTATAAAGGCAGGCAAACAAGATGCAAATACCCCCAGAATTAAAGGAAATAAG
>JAHFIJ010000022.1:11376-14097 GCA_023246445.1 Candidatus Woesearchaeota archaeon | reverse complement strand
GATTTAATGTTTATTATTTGAGAACATTTTCTTCTAATTTACCAAGCTTAAAAGAAGGTGAATTAATTGTTAATACGTTTTCTGTTAGACCGTAACCTTCAGCTGGATTTTCAACTATATATATTGAGTTATCATCGGATACAAAACTGTAGGGTTTATCCTGGATTTTAAACAATTGCAAGACAAGACCTTCTTTAGGTATCCATTTTTCAACTTCGCCTATTTTTACAGATTTTACTGCTGCTGGCTCGCCTAAAGTTACCCCAAGATTGATTTGATTATTACCTATATTTGGAGCTTGATTCAATGGGAGTATTTGATTATATCTTGGATTAATTATTGTTCCTTCAGAAAATTGAGAGGTATATGCGTAAGGCGTAATAAAAATTTTACTGTTTTGTTCAAAAATAAGATATGTTTTTTCTGATTGCCCGTCAGATACAACTACACCAGATAATGCGGGAGATGAGCGATTTTTAATAAGAGAAACCATTCCCGGATATAACCTAAGAGGATTAACCTCTTTATCAAAGTTATTACCTGTGGATTTTCTAGATAATACAATTCTTGATGGATCTTTAGGTTCTGCAGTTAAAGAGGGTAATAAAGAAAGAAAAAGAGCTGAAAATGCTCTTTTTATGAAATCTCTTCTGTTAGATAGGTCTTCCATTTAGCTCTTTAACGTTTTAATTTTTGTTAGCATTTGGATCTTCAATGTAGAGCTCTAATGTGTCTAATGTGCCGCCAAGTATACTTTCTAGTTCACTAACTTTAGTTGTTGCTCTGCCGTTGAAGGTAATATCTCTTCCCTTCTTATGTAAATTTTTAAGGGGATTATCAACTACATAAACCCCTCTGTTATCTGAATTTTCTGCCCTTTCCGCAACCATAAAAACATAACTCCCATTACTATCTAAAGTTACAGCAGAAAGATCCTGCCCTACTTCTCCATTTGCATCTGCGAAACGTAAGCCTGCATTTGCGTTTAATAGTTTTACTAATCTTGTTCTTCCTCTAAGACCAAGATCTACATTTGCTGAAGATGTTACGCCCGTATTTAAGCAAGTTAGTATTCCTTGCATTGTTATTTTTCCTTTATCTATTTCTAATTCATTAGTTGGATCTTCAATTAATACCCATTGACCCCCCTTATAGAATACACCAAATTGTTTAGTAAATTTTCCAGCAAAATCTGAGCCCGGATATGTTACAGAAACACCAGAAAGATTAATTGTTTCATCACCTATTCTAACAGGAATTGGCTTAACAGAAACATTGGCAGGATAAACCTGCAAATGTTCATTATTGGAACCAGGAATCCAAAGTCTTGTTTCTTGTTCTTTCCTGCAACCTGTTAAAAAAGCGGGCAAGTATAAAGCAGCACCAACACCTGCAGCGGCTCTACCAAAACCACTTAAAAAATTTCTTCTTGATAAATTGTAATTTTCCATTTTTTGAAACCCCCTGATTATATTAAAATCTTATATTTCTTCATTTCTTATGTATATTTAAACCTTTCTATTTGTAACTATTGTTAAGTAGAGTTTAATGAGATACCTTTATATAGTAGTTATTATTACTCCTATTATTAAGAGTTTAAGAATAAAGGGTGAAGGAGTAAAAATGAAATGTTTCAAATGTCAATATGATTGGAGTTCAAGAGTAAATACACCTAAATCATGCCCTAGGTGTAAAACAAGATTAGATTATAAAAACGGGGCATTGGAGGAATAAAATGGTATGGTATAAAGATTTAGGGAATTATTTAAAGAGTTCATGGCAATATGTTAATCATCCTGCAAAATTATTAGCTGGTGCAGGTGAGGCTGTTGTTGTTGGTGGGGCTATTAATTGGATAAACCAAGCAGTTGAATTACCAGGTTTTGTTGTTAACCCAATATTTACTAATCCTGATAGCAATCTAGAAGGACTAGCTAATCTGGGCGTTACTGGTTTATCTACATTAGTTGCAGTTCCTGTAGCTTTAGATGTTTGTAGGAAGATAGCTGATTATTTAAGAGAAAAACACAAGGCTATAACGTGGTAATGAGGGATTCTAAAAAATTCAGAAATCCTTCAATTTTTCTTTCTTTTTTTGTAATTTTTATTTAATTTTCCGAAAAGTTTTCAATTTATTTAGCAGAATTTCCAAAAATTTATGATTACATAATATTAAACAGTTCAACTACTTAATTCTTAATAATCTGAAGGAGATGATAAAAATGAGCCATATTTTTGAAGATAGCAGGAAAGGAGGTTTGGGATTGTTTTTAGCAGGTGTTGTTGTTGGTGGAACAATAATGTATTTTGCCTGTGATTATTTTATAGGCAGGAAATTTGGAAATTATTGTATAAAAACAGAAAATGGGAAGGCAAGAGTTGAAAATATACTGAGGATTGATGGAGATCCAAAATATTTAGTTAATTTAAGAGGTGGTGGTATTGAAAGTTTAATTGAAATTAAAGGATTTAATCTTGAGAGGAATGGAAATGGATTTGAGGCTAAGGCTTACGGCGAGGAGTTTGTATTAAGAAGCGGCGGGAGTGTTGAGAGATACAGCAAAAGAGATTAAATGGTTTGAAAGTTAAAATAAAAAGTTTTAATTAAAATTTAATTTCATTTTCCACTTTAACTGCTGAAGGCGCTTCTCCTCCGTGCCATGATCTTTTTGGCTTTATCTTAACTGTATAGATTCTTTCTGAATTATCGTCTAAAATTAA
>JAHFIJ010000022.1:0-11366 GCA_023246445.1 Candidatus Woesearchaeota archaeon | reverse complement strand
TATTTTGGCAGGTCTCTCATTGCTGTTTCAATATTACTTAACAAATAAGTCTGCATTATAGAGCTTAATGCTTTTATATCTGATTCTGCTGTTAATCTATGCGAGATAACAATATCTGATTGGGTTAACATGTCTTTATGGATTTCGCCTGGCTGCTGAGTTGCACCTATTAAAGAAATTCCTGGCTGTCTTCCTTCTCTTAAGATTTGGATTAACGGATCTGTTGCTATGGTTTTAGAATCTTTAGGAAGGAAATTGTGAATTTCATCAATCATTAACCATACTAAAGGCAATTCTTCTTTTTTGTTTATTAAGAAAGAAGCATTTATTTCCTGTAATTCTTCAAATCTCCTTACTTCCATTCTTCTGTTTAATAATTTTCTTGAGATTAAAGCAATTACCAAGGCTTTTATTGAAAATCCGCCTGAAATTGATGTAAATGAAGATAAATCTATTATTGAAATTCTTCCAGGATGTGTTAAAGATTTAAGCTTGGTTCCTTTTTTCCTAAATAAGCCCCAAGTTGATGCTATTAAAAAAAGATTTAAGACTGATTGCTTTACTTTTTCATCTATTTTTGATTCCTCTATTTCCTGAATAATATCTTTTATACCGTATAGTCTTAATTTTGTGGAAATTTTTCTTATTAAATTCTGAATAAAAATTCCTTGTTCGGATAATAAGTCTAAATTAAAAATAGTGCACCAGTCTAATGCTTTTAAATCTGATGTTCTTATTGAAAATTTATGATCTACCAACATCCCCTTGTCTAAAAAATTTTGATAATAGCCTGTTGGAACAAAGACATCAACTTTTGCTGCTTCTGGCGTTAATTTCCATTTATCCAATAATTTCTGCTGTTTATAGTTTGGGTATTTCATAGTCCAGAAAACACCTAAAGTGTCAAACATTACAACTGAAATTCTTTTTTTAATCTGCTCTTCTAGTCTTGAGATTTCTTCTGCTATTAAAGATAGAGAAAAAGATTTTCCGGATCCCCTCTTTCCAGTCACTAATATAACATGCGTTGTTGCAATATCTAAATAAACATTATTAGTTAGAGAAGAAACCTGACCCATTTGAACATATTGCTTTCCAATACGAATTAAGCCCTTGCCTTTGTATCTTAACCTTTCATCTCTTGTTCTACCAATTATAACTTTGAAACTCATTTTTTAACCTCTTTTTTATAACTTAATCATTTATCTTTCATCTCTTGTTCAACCTCATTTATTAAGTTTTTTATCCTAGCTAAAATCTCATTTAAATTATCTTTATTTAAAGGAAGTATTTGTGATATTCTGCCATAATCTGCCTGGACTCTTAGATCATAGGATTTATTGTAGATTTCCTTAGCATTTGGGTTTATATCCTTTAGCCTTGTTAAGATTCGCTGTCGACTTATAGAAGATGAACCAAATCTAAATTTTAGTAAGACATAAATTGAATTTTCACAGGCTACAAAGGCCCTATTTGCTGCGGTATAGACATCATTTTCTTCAATATTTCTTTCTGCTGATTTTAAAGCGTCTTTTGCTCTTTTTAAGTCATTTTCAATTTCTTCAGTTAACACAAGCTTTCCTCCAATAAAATCTTTTTTTGAAAAAGTTCTGACAATAAACTTTGGAATAATAAAATTTTTTCTTTTAATTCTGCTTTTTCAATCTTAGCGATTGATTTTCCTTCTGGTAGTTTAGTAATTAAATTTTTTGCTTCCTTTTTGCTAGTGTAAGATATTTTATTTTCTGATAGGAGGTAGAAAATTAGTTGTTCTAAGGCTAATCTGATGATTTCATCGGAAGTTTCATAGTCGTTTTTATTCCTTTTTGCCGAATCTAACCTGTTGTATAAGAAATATAGCCTATCAAGAGGTTTATTTTCAAATTTAAAAAAATCCTTAACATAATCATATCCATGAATAATTATTCCTTTTGTCAATACATTTTGAAAAAAAGAATCCTGCATGTTTATATTTTTATGAATATGAAGGTTAAATTTTTCTCCAGTAATCTCTTCTATAGAATTTCTTTCTTTTTCTATTTCTGAGGTATTTTCAGAAGTAATTAAAAGGTCAATATCGCTCTTCTTTGTAAAGGTTTTATTAATAGTCGAGCCAAACAGGATAATTGAAGAACACATGCCTTTTATTTGATTTTTAAGCAGAAAAACTGCTGCCAGTTTTTTTTGTGGAATGCCCTTGACTTTTTCATGATCAAAGATTACCTTTAATGAAAATGTTGCTGGATTGTTTAAGTTTAAAGATACTAGTTTTGTTTTACCTATTCTTCTCTCGTTTAACATATTGTTTTTTATTAATGCATTAATCAGTGTATTTGCTGCACCCTTTCCCGTTTTTGCTAAGTTAACTAGTTCGATCTCCTTATATTCTTTTAGATGATTATCCAGTAGAACCTTAAATAATTTTATTGTTGTTTTGGTGAATATTTCAAGCATAGAATTCGTTTATTTTTTGAGTTTTTAAATCTTTCTATTTTTAGACTTTATTCTCTAATTTTAGGGAATATTCTCTAATTTTAATAGGTATAGTGTTTCTTGTTCTACCAATAATAACTTTGAAGCTTATCTTTTAATCTCTTTTTGTTTTAAATATTAAAATTAGTTTAAATAGTTTATTGAAAATTTGCTGTGTGGCATGAAAATTAAATAAAAAGTTTACTTGTATGCTCACAAGCTGCTGCTTTTTTATCTGGAGCTTGATAAATTCCTCTTCCAACAATTCCATGAAATCTATCTCCTGCAACTTTTGCAGCATCGGAAATGCTCCCCCCTTGTGCAATAAATCCAGGAGCATAAAATACAGGATTTACCCCTTCAGCTTCAACAACTTCTCTAACTTGTTTTATTACATCTGGTTTATTGCCAGGAACAACAAAATTATTTATCCCTGCTCTTGCGGCTATTTTATACATTTCAAGAGCCCCCTCGTCAGTTATGAATCCTCCTTCACTAACAGCATAAGCTGGATGAGTCATTCTTCCACCAACAATAACCTTCAAACCTTTATCTAAAGCGTGATAAATCCACGCCCTCTCTGTTTCTGGTCCTGATTGTGGGAAAAAGATTACTGCATCAACACCTGCTTTTTTGCAAACTTCTGCAAAATTTTTTCCAGTGTCCGGGATATCTGTTCCAGCTTTTTGATGGTCGTAGATAACAGGTTTATTAGTGTGTTTTCTTGCTACTTCCATAACTTCTCTTAAACCATAACCTAAACCTAGTTCAAAACCGATTTTAAAACCACCAATGCCATCTACATCTGCAGTCCCTTTTACTATCTCCTCGAAATCTTCTAAAGTAGCAACATCACAAGCCGGAATAACACTTCTATCTCTTCCAATTATTTTCTGTTCTAAGGAACCAACAGATTTTCTTGCTGTTGGAGTTCCATAAACTCTAAGATAATTCGCCATTCTTTCAACATCTTCTCTCCTAATTTCTCCTGTCGGAGTTTTAAGAGGAGCATTTTCTCTTAAAAAACTATAAACATCCAAGGCATTTACTATAGAAGAAACTCTTGTTCTTGTTTTTTGCTCATATTCTTCTATTGCACTCTTGCCATCAATTCCAACTTCTTGCCTATCAACTGCAATAGCAAGTAATGGAAGTTTAAAATCACCTAAACCTCGCAAAATTTCATTTGCCTGATATTTTGCATCTCCAGCAGTAAAAACATCATCCAATTGGACTATTGCTTGTTCATTTTTTGGTGCTCTTCCAACAACAAGTGCCTTAATTCTTTCTGCCTGTGAAAGATTTGTTGCTTCACCATATTCCTTTGGAACTTTTCTTGTAAAAAACCAAGGAACATTTTTACCTTTTTGTGCTAATCCTATGGCTGTTGCAACAGCTAGAGCATTTCCTTTTTCAGGAATCCCGTATAATAAATCAAACTGCTCTCCAGAACCCATAATTGAATCTGCATAAAATTGTCCTAATGCGGATGTAGATTCTCCTTCGTTAAAATCTCCTACATTTACAAACCAAGGAGAAATTCTTTTGCTCTTTAAACTAAAATCTCCACCAACTCTTAAAGCTCCAGTTTTCAATAAAAAATCTATAAATCTTTCTTTGTAATTGGGTGTATCATTCATTTTAAAAGATTATAAAATTGGATTTATAAATAGTTATATCTGATATTATATTCTTTGTATAAGCTATATAAGGTTATAATAATCATTAAATATACAATATGCAATCTATTTCTGTGGATAATAAAGCTTCAGTTGAATTGATAGGGGATGATGTTATTGAAGAGTATTATATAGTTAAATTAAAGTTATCTATTTTACTAAGACAAGAAGAGTTATTAAAGGATAAAATAAAAAGAACAATGACGATAAATAATATCTCTAGTGCCCTTACAGATAAAATTGACTTATTTTGCAAGAAAGCAGAAAGAGTATTTTACCCTAAAGAGAAGATTGAGGAGTATGTTCCAAGGGAGATTTTAGAAAGGATTAAAACAATAAAAGAAATAATAATTTTAACTGCAAAAATTAAAAAGTTTTAAATACCAATTGTTTCTATATTACGACATGATAAACCAAATAAAAACAGTTTTATTATTAGGAGCATTGTCTGGAATCTTACTATTAATCGGTTATCTAGCCGGGGGAATGAATGGTTTAGTCATAATGTTTATTGTAAGCCTGATATTTAATTTAGTTAGTTATTTTTATTCTCATAAGATTGTTTTAAGGATTTATAGGGCTAAAGAGACAAGTAAAAAAGAGAATTTATGGTTACATAACACAATAGAGGAAATTGTTAAAGAGGCTAATTTACCCAAACCTAAAATCTATTTAGTCCCTACAGAAACACCAAATGCATTTGCTACTGGACCCAATCCTAAAAAATCTTGCGTAGCTGTTACAAATGGGATTTTAAAATTATTAAGCAAGAATGAATTAAGGGGAGTTTTAGCACATGAAATTGCACATGTTAAAAACAGAGATACATTAATAACTACAATAGCTGCAATTATTGGAAGCGCTATTTCTTTTATAGCTTTTATTTTAAGAATGACTGCTTTTGGGAGTGATAGGGACAGAGGGGGGGCAATTGGTTTGTTATTATTGGGAATTTTAGCACCGATAGCTGCGATGATAATACAATTAGCTATTTCAAGAGCAAGAGAGTATATGGCTGATGAAAGAGGGGCAAGATTTGTTAAAGACCCTGTTTCACTGGCTGATGCTTTAATTAAAATAGAAAGTAGTGTTTATAAAAATCCATTAAGGTTTGGAAGTCCTGCAACCAGTTCTTTGTTTATAATAAATCCATTTAAAGGAAGTGGAATGGCTTTTATGAATTTATTTTCAACTCACCCTGCTACTTCTGAAAGAGTTAAGAGATTAAAGGCATTGAAAATATGAAGAATTTGTTAAAAAATAACATCCATAAGCTATATTAATGGGTAATTTTGATTTTTTATGAATGAAAGAAATGGCTTATGGGAGGGTTGGTTTGTTGGGTAATCCGTCCGATATTTATGGTGGGAAATGTTTAAGTTTTACTTTTGATAGACGTGCAGAGGTTGAAATTAATGAAAACAGGGAGTTAAGTATAGAAAATAATGGTTTGGTTGAGAAAAGTTTAGAGTATAATGGGAACCATGATTTAATTAAAGCGACTATAAAAAGATTAAAATTGGAAAATAAAACTCTTAATATAAAGTATAAAACGGATATCCCCTTCGGTTCAGGATTGTCTGGAAGCACTGCGATAGTTATAGCAACTATGAAAGCATTAAATAAAATGTTTAATTTAAATTTAGACAATTATAAAATCGCTGAAGAAGCATTAAGAGTTGAGACTGAAGAATTAAATATAGCTGCAGGATTTCAAGATAGATATATAATTTCTTTTGGTGGTGTGTTATATATGGACTTTACTGGAAAAGAGTTTATGAGAGAAACGGATCATTATGGAAAAGTTGAAACATTAAATATTAAAGATATTCCTTGCTTTTTAGCTTTAAGCGGCATTCAGAAGAAAGCAACCGTGCATAATCGCTTAAGAGAGAAGTTTTTGAATGGAGATGAAAATGTGAAAAATAAAATTAAAGAACAAATGGATAAGATAGCAAACTTAGCTTTAGATGGAAAAAAAGCAATTTTAAAAAGAGATTGGTTGAAAGTGGGAGAATTAATGAATAAAAATACAGATTTAAGGAATGAGATAAGTCCAATTTCTGAAAAAGAGAATTTAATTATAAGGGGGGCTTTGGACTATGGGGCTTTAGGAGCTAAAATTGCTGGGAGTGGGGGTTGTATAGTTGTTTTAGATGAAGGGGGCATAGCATTTGAGAAAATGTCTGAGAAGTATGAATGTTTTAAACCTAAAATTAGTGGTTATTGAAAACAATTATCTGATAGAAAGATTATGATTAATTATATATATCTTTTTTACATAAAACATATTAAAGGAAGATTACCTTGAAATAAGTATGATTAGAGTTGGTGTTAATGGGGCAGCTGGAAGAATTGGGAAGTTTAATACTTTTGAATTGTTTCAATTACCTGGAATAGAAGTTGTTGCCTTAAATGATCCTGTGGGTGCAAGCAAGTTAGTTGATAACTACAGAGAAGTTGATTCAACACATGGTAAATTAGACTGGGAAGTGAATTGCAAAGGTGATGGAGAAGTAGAAATTAATGGAAGACATGTTAAAGTTTATAGTGAGAAAGATCCTGGAAAAATACCTTGGGAAACTCAAGGGGCTAGAATAATTGCTGAATGTTCTGGACTTCTCACAAAAGATGGTGCTGCTAAAGCACATTTGAGGGATATAAAAGGCCCATCAAGGGTTATTGTTTCTGCACCTGCAACAGGAAAAGGATTAGTTACTTTAATAATGGGGGTTAATGAAGGAGAGTTTGATCCGAATAAACACGAATATATCTCAAATGCTTCGTGCACAACAAAAGCGTTAGCGATGCCTATTAAGGTTTTAATGGATAATGGTATTGAGGTCTATGCATTATTGATGGATACTGTTCATGCAGCTACAAATACACAAAGAGTTTTAGATTTTGGTGAGGAGTCAGCTACATTAGATAATATATCTTTAGTAAAAACAGGAGCTGCAATTGCAACTGGAGAGGTTATAAGATCAATAGAGGGAAAAATGGACGGCTTTGCTGCGAGAGTGCCTACTTCCGATGGATCTTTTGCAAATTTATATTTTGTTGTTGGTTGTGAAAATGAATTAAGTGCGATTCAAGTTAATGGTATTCTTGAAAGCGCTGCGGTAGATGAAAAATATTTTGGAAGAATTGCAGTTATAGACGCTGAGAATGTATCGTCAAAGAGACATGTGGTTGGAAGAAAAGAAAGTTCACTTGTTATTTCAAAGAGAACCAGAGTTTTGCCATTACCATTTGCACTACCTGGAAAAAAAGCTTATCTTGTAGGTCTTGTTTCCGGTTATGATAATGAAAGGGGTCCTGCAAAAGATCTAGCCTTATTAACAAAACATATTGGTGAAAGGTGTCATTATTAAAAAACAAGTATTCTGCTATTTTTTTGCTGTATATATTTTTAAAAATAAAGTTTATGACCAATCCTGAAACTCTACAGTCCCTATCTTGCTTTAACAAAATGTGCCGCATTCGCTCTCCCAAATTTTTTTCTTAGCTCTCACTTACTACATTCGTGGGGGAGAAAAAAGCTTCCCCTAAACCCAAGGATATACCTTTTGTTAGAAATCAGTAATTGACCTTTGTTTAGATCCTTTTAATATTTCTTCAAAGCTTTTATTAAAGAAAAATAATACTGAATCTGCAATTGGCTTTATTTGTTTGTTAATATAATGTCTGTAGTCTATTTTGTGTTTTATATTCTGCAGTGGTTCAGGACCATCTTCCGTTAAAATGTATTCGATTTTAGTTGATTCTAATGTTTTTAATTTTCTGGCAGCTTTTACATGGGGTGGTGTTGTGGCTGTATAGCCCTCTAATTCTTTTCTAATTGATTTTCTGTAAACTAATAAATCGTCAAATTTTCCTTTTTCCAAATCTTTAACGAAATCTATAATAAATTTTTCTGGATTTTCATTATGGAATATTAGCCATAGTAATTTTTCCTGGAAGGTTTTAGCTAATCCTGTCCAATCACCCCTTACAAATTCCAACCCCGTAAATTCCAGTTTTTCTTTTCCATCTTCTTTAATTAAACCTGCGTATCTTTTTTTAGCACCTGCTTCTGTGTGCCTTAATTTAGGCATGAAAAATTTAATAAAACATTTTTCGTAATCAAATTCCAAACATGAATCCCGGTTGTATTCTTTTTTAATGTAATCTTTAAAAAAATTAGTTATATAGTCCTTTAATTCTTCTCCCTGTTTTTCTGCTTCTTCCAATGTTTTTTTATCTGAAAGGACAAAAGCGGAGTCAGTATCTTGGTAAATGACTTTCAAGCCTTTTTCTTCAATTTTTTTAGCTGTTAATTGAATAATAAACCTGGCGAAATGCGTTATGGCATTAGCAATTTTTAGATTATAAAATCTGCAATTTGGAGATGCTAAAACACCAAAAAAAGAGACTAGCAGAATTTTTAATGCCTGCCTTGTTGATTGATCCTTATTTTTAGTTGCAATTTCCCTTTCTTTGAAAATTCTTTTTAATATAATCGGCAAGATTCCTTCCTGATTTTTGAAATAAGCATCGTTTGGAGATTTAATTAAATTTTTATTATCTTTTGGATTTTCAACAAAGGAAGCAGGATCAATATTAAAAGTCATCATAAGTGTTGGATAAAGAGATTTAAAATCTAAATTTAGAACAAAATCATAAATTCCTGGAATTGAGTCCCTTACATAACCGCCTTTAATCCTTTCAATTCTTTCCCCAAACTTAGATGAAGGACAAACTAAATTTTTTTCTTTTGCTTCTCTTAAATATAAAGAATCTAATGAGGCTATTGAGGCTGATACTTTGTCCAATTCCATTCCGGTTATTAAGGATCTTTTTATTGTTAAATCAAGAATCCCGGTTTTTTCTATAATCTGATAAACTAATTCCGCATCCTTTAAATTATATTCAGCTAGTTTTTCTTGAGCTTCTTTAAATAATCTGTCAATTTCCAAATGCTTGTTATGTTCTTCTATTAATTTTGATTTCCCTAATACTATTGAGGCTACTGTTGATAATTTATAGTCTGAAAATTTTATGAAAGAAATTTTTAATAAATCCAAAGCATCTAAAACTTGTCTTCCTGGAATGTCTACGGTTGATGCTTTAAAAAAATTATCTGAAAATCTGAATCTTGGGTTTGAATTATCCTTTGAGATTAAAAATTCTATTTTATGCTTTTTGAATTTTTCATTTAGATATTTAATATCAAAGTTTAAAACATTCCAGCCTGTTATTATATCCGGGTCTAAAATCTTTATTTCTTGGATAAATGCATTTAATAGAGAAAGTTCATCTTTAAATGTTAAAATATTTTTATAAGAATTTTTTGAGATTAACAAAACCTTACTATAATTCTTAGAATATAAGGCTAAAGAATAAAGTTTTTTTCCATCTGAGGACGTTTCTATATCCAAAGATAAAACTTTTAATTCTGGCTTAAATTCCACTGGCTTTAAAGTTGGTTCCTTATAGACTCTGTCAACTGTGTCTTCTACATCAAAGCTTCCTTCTATATCTAATGAACCCTTGATTTTATGATCTATTAAAAATCTCATTGGGAATCTAATATCTGATTCGTAACAATCTATTCCGACTCCCTTGAATAGTTCTCTTAGTTCAGAAACCTGTTTAGGGATATTTAAGATAATTTTAACCATTTTGTTTTCATTAAAATCTTTTAAATTGGTTTTTTCGTAATCAAATTTTTCTAATTTAACAGCAGTTGGCAAGTCTGATTCTTTAATATAGAAATAAGGTCTGTAAAGATTAATTGTTAAGAAGCTTTTTCCATTTTCTAATCTGCCGTATAGATAGACATAGGCCAGGTTATTAACTATCTTATATGTTTGATATACAATAAAGCCTTTCATTTTTAGTTTGATATTGTGAATAATCTTATAAATCCTTTTATTAGTTTAAATCTATGGATATTAAAGATTATGAAAGGGCTGGAAAAATAGCCGCTGAATGCTTAGAGTTTGGCAGAAAGCTAATTAAAATTAATATACCTTTATTAGAAGTAGCTGAAAAAATAGAGAAAAAAATTTATGATTCAAATGCTAAACCTGCTTTTCCCGTTAATATATCTATAAATGAAGTAGCTGCGCATTTTACCCCTGAGATTAATGATTCGACAATTTTTAAAGAAAATGATTTAGTTAAGTTAGATGTAGGGGTTCAGGTTAATGGTTGTATTGGGGATAATGCAGTTACAATAGATTTAGGAGATAACAAAGAATTAGTAAAAGCAAGTGAGAAAGCTTTGGAAAATGCAATTAAAATAATTAAACCCGGGATTAAACTAAGGGATATTGGGAAAGAGATTCAAGAAGCAATTCAAGAGTTTGGTTTCAGCCCAATAAGGAATTTATGCGGGCATCAGGTTGAAGAGTATAAGCAACATGCAGGATTGACTATTCCTAATTATGATAATGGAAGCGATATTGAGATAGAAGAAGGGATGATAATCGCTATAGAGCCATTTGCAACTACAGGTGAGGGTGTGGTTGTGGATGGAAAACAATCAGGAATTTTCAAATTGGTGCAATTAAAAAATACTAGAAACTTAGAGGGAAGAAAAATAATAAAATTTGTTGATGAGAATTTTAAAGGATTGCCATTTGCCAAGAGATGGTTAAAACAATTTAATAATCTGAATTTTAGTTTGCAAACTTTAGAAAGAGACAATATTATAGAAGAGTATAGGATTTTAGTTGAGAGGGGCAAGGGTTTGGTTAGTCAAGCTGAAAAGACAGTTTTAGTTAAGGATAAAGTTAAAATATTGACTAAGGTTGATTAAAATAATTTAAAACCTTCTTTTGAAATTTTTTAGGATATACTTTTAAATAAGAATTTAGTTTTTTCATATCTATTCTTTTAAGTATATTTTTAATAACTTCTTTGTTTAAATTTTCTTTAAAATAAATCATATCTATAAATGTTTTTTCTATGTCTGAATAAAGTAAAAATAAATCATCTTGTTTATAGTAATCAAAACCAAAAAGATATTTTTTATTAATTCGTCTTATCAAAACATTAGAGCCTAAAATTTTATGCATGCCTGTCCTTACCTTCCTTGCTGTGATTATTATTGGTATTGTTTCCTGCTCCCAAAGATTATGAAAACTTAGTGCATCCTGCAAACCAAGATATGAGGGTTTAAGACATAAAACTAATAAAGAAGGGTCTTCATGCAGACTGTAAAAACCT
>JAHFIJ010000021.1 GCA_023246445.1 Candidatus Woesearchaeota archaeon | reverse complement strand
ATAACTGCAATCTTTGTGGATTTACAGCCCCAAGAGATTATAATTCAGCATTGGAAATAAAGAATTTAGCAATTAAAGCAATAGGGCAGGAACTGTCCGAATTTAAGCTTGTGGAGATACCACTGACAGCGGAACTAGAAACTAGGTCTACGAGTTATGTATCAATGAAGCAAGAAACTCAAGAGCGTCTTTCATCAGACGCTCAAGCCATTTAGAGGGCTGAGTAGTTCACATGTATATTATAAATTTCCAAAGTCTTTATATATAAGTTTTGTTTCGTTTTATACAATCTATTGTGTTACTTTAAAAAATATGCACAATAAATTGTGGTTATAAATGAAATGCCCGTATTGTAGCAATGCAGAAAGTAAAGTTATTGACAAGAGGAACACTGACTTAGAAATAGCCATCAGAAGAAGGCGTGAATGTTTAAAATGCCAAAAAAGGTTCACAACCTACGAAAGAGTTGAAACAGACTTGATGGTAATAAAAAAAGATGGCAGAAGAGAGCAATACGGCAGGGATAAATTAAAAGCAGGCATTAAAAAATCATGTGAAAAAAGGCCTGTAACTCAGGAGCAAATTGAAAAAATTATCGATGATATAGAAAACGTATTAAGAGAGCAGCCAACATCAGAAATAAAATCAAATTTCATTGGCCAGTTGGTTATGAAATATCTAAAAAGAATAGATAAAGTAGCTTTTGTGAGGTTTGCCTCAGTTTACAAGGAGTTTAGTGATCCAGAGGACTTCATAAAAACAATAAAAGATGTAAAATAGGGGGTGGAGTAATGCAGGTTGTAGAAACTTTAAAACTATCAATAGTAAAAAGAAATGGGGAAATAGTTCCGTTTAATTCTGAAAAGGTATATAATGCAATATCTAAGGCAGTAAAAGCATCAGAGCAGAAGCTTGATAATGAAATTTTAAATAATATTGTTAATGATATAGTAAAAGAAGTTACAGATAGATTTACGAATTTCCCACCAAATGTTGAAAATATTCAGGATATAGTAGAAAAGCATTTAGTTAAAAACCAGTTGTATGAAATTTCTAAATCTTATATTCTTTACAGGGCTGAAAGGCAGAAAGCAAGAGAAATAAAAAAAGAGATAGAAATAGAAAAGGCAAAGACAGGTAGTTTAAGAGTGACAAAAAAAGACGGTTCTCAGGTTTTGTTTGACTTAAATCTTATAAAAGAAAGATTATCCCAAACAACAAAAGATTTTGAAGATTCTATTGACATTGAATTAATTATAAAAGAGTTTATGAGAAACATATATGATGGTGTAACAACTTTGGAAATAGAAAAAGCTTTGGTTTTAGCAGCTGTTTCTTTTTTAGAAAAAGATACTTCTTATGATGTCGTAGCTACAAGACTATTCCTCCAAAAAATGTATCATGAAGTATTAAAAGAGCTGCCTTCAGCAGAAAAAATAGATAAACTTTATAGAGATTCATTTATAAAATCCATAAAAGATGGTGTGGAATTAAAGATTCTGGATAAAAGAATGTTGGATTTTGATTTAAATAAATTAGCTAATGCTCTCGATATTAAAAAAGACTATTTGTTCAGGTATCTTGGCTTGCAAACATTAAATAGTAGGTATTTTACAAGAAAAGATAATGTATTGCTCGAACTGCCTCAGTCTTTTTGGATGAGGGTTGCAATGGGCTTATCTTTGAATGAAGATGATAAGGAAGAAAGAGCAATAGAATTTTATAATATAATGTCTCAAATGCTATATGTTCCATCCACCCCAACATTATTCCATTCAGGCTTGACATATCCACAGTTAAGTTCCTGTTATCTGACAACAGTAGAAGATGATTTAAAGCACATCTTCAAATGTTTTGCTGACAATGCACAGCTTTCCAAATGGAGCGGGGGTTTAGGAAATGACTGGACTAATTTACGTTCTACTGGTTCACCAATAAAAAGTATTAAAGTTGAATCTCAGGGTGTTATTCCATTTCTAAAAATAGCAAATGATGTTACATCTGCCATTAATAGAAGCGGTAAAAGAAGAGGTGCAACATGCGCATATTTAGAGACCTGGCACTTGGATATAGAGGATTTTTTAGACTTAAGAAGAAACACAGGTGATGAGAGAAGAAGAACTCATGATATGAACACATCAAACTGGATTCCGGATTTATTTATGAAAAGAGTTATTGAAGGAAAAGACTGGACTTTATTTTCCCCACATGAAGTTTCAGAATTGCATCATATTTACGGAAAAAAATTTGAGGAAAGATACAAAGAATATGAAGAAAAAGCAAAACAAGGAATAATAAAAAATTTTAAAGTAATTCCAGCGCAGCAATTATGGAAAAAAATGTTAACTAGGTTGTTTGAAACAGGCCATCCATGGATTACATTTAAAGATCCATGTAACATAAGATCACCTCAAGATCATGTAGGTGTAGTTCACAGCTCAAATTTATGCACCGAAATAACATTAAATACTTCTAAAGAGGAAACAGCTGTTTGCAACGTAGGTTCTATTAATCTTGCAAAAATAATTAAAAACAAATTAATCGATGAAAATTTATTAGCTAAAACAATAAAAATAGCTATAAGAATGCTGGATAATGTAATTGACCTGAATTATTATCCCGCAATAGAAGCAAGAAATTCTAACTTAAGGCATCGGCCTATTGGTTTAGGCATCATGGGATTTGCAGATGCACTTTATTTATTGGATATTCCCTTCCAAAGCCCAAAAGCATTAAAGTTTGCAGATACAATCATGGAATTAATCTCTTATTACGTTATTTTATCTTCTTCAGAACTGGCAAAAGAAAAAGGGCCTTATATGTCCTATAAAGGATCTAAATGGGATCGTGGTTTATTCCCCATAGATACAATTAAGCTTTTGGAAGAAGAGAGGGGGATGGAAATAGAAGTTAACAGGGAAGAAAGATTAGACTGGGGCATTGTCAGAGATCATGTAAAGAAATATGGGATGAGAAATTCAAACACCATGGCAATAGCGCCAACAGCAACAATTGCAAACATTTCGGGTTGTTTCCCATGTATAGAGCCAATATACAAAAATATCTACGTTAAAGCGAATATGAGTGGTGAATCCCCGGTTATCAACAATTATTTAGTTGAAGATTTGAAAAAATTAAATTTATGGAATGAAGAAATGTTGGATCAATTAAAGTATTATGATGGGAATTTGGATTTTATTGCTTCCATACCTCAGAATATTAAAGATAAATACAAAGAAGTATTTGAAATAGATCCATTCTGGTTAGTAGACCTGACTGCAGTAAGATCAAAATGGATAGACCAAAGCCAATCGCATAATATCTTTGTTAAGGGGATGTCCGGAAAATTACTAAGTGACATTTACATTTATGCCTGGAAAAAGGGCCTTAAAACAACTTATTACTTGAGAACATTAGCCGCTTCACAGATAGAAAAATCAACATTGGATGCCTCAAAGTATGGCTTTACACAAATGAGAAAATACAAAGATTTATCAGAGTTTTCAGAAAATGAGAAATCAAAAAAAATTATAGTTTCAAATACAAATGAAATATGTGAAGCTTGTCAGTAAAATGGTAATCCTTAACAGTTCTAAAACAGACCCGAATAAAATTTTGCCGATGCATTATCTTTGGGCAAGGCAATACTACAGAAATGGCGTTTCAAATAATTGGGTTCCTGAAGAAATAGGAATGCAGAAAGATGTAGAGCAGTGGAAATCCATAAAAGAATTAAAAGAAGATGAGAGAAGATTAATCAAATGGAATTTAGGGTTTTTTTCAACAGCAGAATCTTTAACGGCAAATAATATTGTCTTAGCTATTTACAGGCACATAACTAATCCCGAATGCAGGCAATATCTATTAAGGCAGGCTTTTGAAGAAGCAATTCACACAGATACTTTTATTTATTGCTGCGATACTTTAGGCTTAGACCCTGAAGAAATATACACTATGTATAAGAATGTTCCATCAATAAAAGAAAAAGACGATTTCGTAGTTAATCTTACAAAATCAATTTTTGATCCGAATTTTAGCACAGAAGGGGTTGATAATATTAAAAAATTTTTGCATGACCTGATTGGTTATTATGTTATAATGGAAGGGATATTTTTTTATGCAGGGTTTGCAATGATGTTAGCTTTAAAAAGGCAGAATAAAATGATTGGGGTTGGAGAGCAGTTTGAATTTATAATGCGTGATGAGAGCCTGCATTTGGCATTTGGCTGTGATCTAATTAACACAATTAAAACTGAAAATCCTCAGGTTTGGACTTTAGAATTCCAGAGAGAAATAATTAAACTAATAAAAACTGCAGTTGAACTGGAAAAATCATATGCTTATGATGCCTGCCCTCGTGGTTTATTAGGAATAAACGCAGAACAATTTTGTGATTATGTTGAATATATAACAGATAGGAGATTGGAAAGGATTGGTCTGCCAAAAGCTTATTTTAAAGAAAATCCTTTTCCGTGGTTGTCACAGTCAACAGATTTATCTAAAGAGAAAAACTTTTTTGAAACTAGAGTTACTGAATACAGGCAAGGCGGAGATTTAGTCTGGGACGAATAAAATGAAAATAAAAATTAAAAAAATTCATTCAGATGCAATTACTCCTAAATATGCTCATCAGGGAGATGCAGGAATGGATGTTTATTCTGTAGAAGACTTAATTTTAAAATCTAAGGAAAGAAAATTAGTTAAAACTGGCTTAAGTTTTGAGCTTCCGGAGGGTTATGAAATCCAGGTAAGGCCTAAATCAGGCTTAGCATTGAATCATGGCTTAACAATTTTAAACACACCGGGAACATTGGATTCAGGTTATAGGGGGGAATTATGTATAATTTTGTTTAATTCCTCAGATAAAGATTATAACATTAAAAAAGGTGAAAAGATTGCCCAGATTGTATTAAAAAAGTTTGAATTTATGGAGTTTGAAGAGGTTAAAGAATTATCTGATTCTGCAAGAGGTCAAGGTGGTTTTGGCTCTACAGGTTTAAAATAATTAAATTTTTATCAGACTATTACCTGTGTGATGCCTGGAAATGATATCACACTTTAATTACTTTATACCCTTTTTCTTCAATCTCATCAGCTAATCTATGATCGCCTTCCTTAACAATCCTGCCATTCATCATTATGTAAACCCTATCAGGTTTTAAATATTTTAAGATTCTGTTATAATGTGTGATAACTAAAACCCCAGAATTAGAATTTTTATTAATCTTGTTCACACCTTCACCTATAACTCTTAAAGCATCTACGTCGGTTCCAGAATCAGTCTCATCTAAAATCGCAATCTCAGGCTCAAAAACAGCCATCTGTAATATTTCACACTTCTTCTTTTCACCGCCTGAAAATCCATCATTCAAATGCCTTTGTGAAAAGGACTTATCTATATTTAATAACTCCATTTTATCATTTATTTTTTTCAGGAATTCCATCACGTCAACTTTTATACCCTTTAAATTGTTATATGCAGTTCTTAAGAAATTTGAAACTGAAACTCCTGGAATCTCCTGGGGATATTGAAAGCTTAAAAATATTCCCAACTTGGCCCTTTTATCAGGGCTTAACTCTAAAATATTTTGATTCTTGTAAATTATTTCTCCAGAATCTACTGTATAATTTGGATGTCCCATTATAGCATAGGCTAAACTGGTTTTACCACTTCCATTTGGACCCATTAAAGCTGCTATTTCCCCCCTTTTAATCTCCAAACTAACATTATCTAAAATTTTCTTCCCTTCAATGCTTACTGATAAATTTTTAATTAGTAATCTGTCCATTTAAATTGCTATCCTCCATTTTAATGCCTTCTTTTAAATAAATCCCCTTTTTCAATGCAAATAATCCAAGTAAAGCGCATTTTATTCTTACTGGCCCTATTTCAATCCCAAGCATTTTAATCATTTCTTCATTTTTAATATTTTTAATATCATTTAAATTTTTGTCTTTAACATAATCGGATAATAAATCAGCAGCAGCTTGGGATATGCTGCAGCCTCTACCTAAAAATTTTACTTCTTTTATATTATTATTTTTAACTTTCAGCTGCATTTTAATCTCATCACCACATAAGGGATTCGAGTCTGAAAAAATTATATCTGCATCTTTCATAATGCCGGAATTTCTTGGGTTTCTCCAGTGATCCAATATATTCTCCATGTGTATATCCATTTTAAACCTTAAAAACCCCCTTAACCTTCTTCAATCCCTTAACTAACTTATCCACATCTTCTTTCGTATTATAAACATAAAAACTGGCTCTTGCAACAGCAGCTTCTCCCAAAAAGTTTACTAATGGCTGTGCGCACATATGCCCCCCACGAATTGCAATATTTAATTCATCAAGAAAAGCAGACATATCATGTGGATGCAGTCTTCCTAATTTAAAGCTGACTAATCCATTCTTTTCCTTAGGACCATAAGCTTTCAGGTTTGTTATCTCACTTGAAGTTTCCAGAAAATACTTTATTAACTGCTGTGTATGGGAAAAAACATTGTTCATTTCTAATCTTTTTAAATAATTCACAGCTTCTATTAATCCTATCGCCCCTGAAACATTTGGGGTTCCTGCCTCAAACTTCCACGGAATTTCATTAAATTTTGTATCATTAATATTAACTTCTTTTATCATATCCCCCCCATAAATAAATGGTTTCATCTCTTTCAAAATTTCCTGTTTTCCATATAATACTCCAATGCCCATTGGCCCCAGCATTTTATGTCCGCTAAAAGCCAAAAAATCACAATCTAAATCCTTAACATCAACATCAAAATGAGGGACACTCTGGGCGCCGTCTATTATAGCAATCGCATTAACTTCATGAGCTTTCTTGATTATCTCTTTTACAGGATTTATAGTTCCTAAAACATTTGAAGCATGTGTAATAGAAACAATTTTAGTATTCTTGTTTATATGCTTTTCAAAATCTTTTAAATTTCCATTTTCATCTATTGGGATTATCCTCAAAACAGCATTAGTTAACTTGCAAATTTGCTGCCACGGAACAAAATTACTATGATGCTCCATTAATGAGATTACAACCTCATCGCCTTTCTTTAATTTCATCCCTAAAGAATAAGCAACTAAATTTATGGCTTCAGTTGTATTTTTGGTAAATATGACTTCATTAGGAAGCGCATTAATAAATTTTGCAATTACTCTATGGGCTTCTTCATATTTTTCTGTTGCTTCAACTGCTATCCTATAAACACCCCTATGGACATTTGCATTATAATTTTCGTAATAATCTTTCATGGAATTAATTACTTGGTATGGTTTTTGAGTTGTTGCTGCATTATCTAAATAAATTAATCCTTTGCTTAAAATAGGAAACTCTTTTTTGATTTTTTCTGCATTTAACATTCTACTACCCCCCTTATCACGTTTATTCTTTCTTCCCCACTGTTAAAAAACTTAAATAATGGCTCAAAAAACCCGCTTATTATTAATTCCTTGGCCTCTTCATCATTTAAGCCTCTTGATTGCAGATAAAATAATTTTTCATCATCTATCTTACCAATAGAAGCTCCATGTGTGCATCTTACTTCATTATTTTCAATCTCTAAGTTTGGTATTGCATCAGCTTCAGCATTGTCTAAAATCAAAACATCAGCCTTCTCATAGCCATCACTATTAAAAGCATTTTTCTCAACTCTTGTCAGCCCTCTTACTAATAATTTTGAATTATCTCTAACAACGCCCTTTGATAACGTATTCGATATACTATGCTCTGCATTATGTCTCGATATTGTATAAATATCAGCTTGAGATTTTTCATTTAAAATCCCAATAGTAGCAGTTTTGACTTTGGCATCTTCCCCATCCAGATTAGTTTCTATTATGACTCTTGAAAATTTGCCATTTTTTAACGCATTTAGCCATTTTATTTCTGCATTTTTTCCCAAATCTGCCTTATACTCCCCAAAATAATATCCATCAACAGAAGTTCCAGATATATATTCTATCTTGGAATTCTCTTTAGCCAGGATTTCAACACCATAACTCATTAAGTTTTCAACTTTAAAATTTTCTTTAATTAAAGCTTCTGAATTTTCTTCAGCTATGATAACCGTATGTAAAAAATTAGAATTTCCTTTAATCTCAATTTCAGTTTTAGTATTCTTAGGTATTATAATCAGATTACAATTAAAACAAAAAGCCTTATGCATTAGATTAAACCTGTCTTTATTTACATTTGAAGTAAAAATTAAATCTTTAACAGAATCATCAATCTTTTTAATTATGGCCTTATCAGATTTTATTATAATATTGCCCTTATTTATCAAACCTTCATTAAAGCTAAAATTTCCACTATTTAATATAATACTTAAGCCATATCTGAAATATTTTTCAAACTCTTTTGAATTATACATTTCTAAATACTTTAATCTTTTTAATAAAAGCCATTCAGGTTCATTTCTCTCTCTGCTTAATTCCTTTATAATTTCAGTTTTAATTTCCATTTTAGAATTAACCCAAACTTGTCTCCATCTCTAATTCAACTAGCCTATTAAACTCTAAGGCATATTCCATTGGTAGTTGTCTGCTTATAGGTTCAACAAAACCAGAAACAATTAGTTTTCTCGCATCTTCTTCTTTCAAGCCTCTTGATTGCAGATAAAATAATTTTTCATCATCTATCTTGCCAACAGAAGCCTCATGGCCTATATTTACCTTCTGTTCTTTAATATTCATATAAGGAATAGTATTTGATACAGATTTATTATCCAGCATTAAAGCATCACATTGGACCTTGCATTTTGAGTTTACAGCTCCTTTGGCAATATATACCATCCCCCTGTAAGTTGTTATTCCCCCATCTTTACTAATGCTTTTGCTTACAACTGTAGATGAGGTATTTTGTGCTAAATGAAATACTTTATGTCCTGTATCTTGGTTTTGATCTTTTCCTGCATAAGCAATTCCAATAAATTCAGATCTTGCATTTCTGCCCTTTAAAACAGAACAGGGATATAGCATAGTTACTGCACTATTATGAACAATTATACCATTAGCAATAAAATTGTGAGAATTTTCAACTTCTATATCAAAGACTTCTTCTTTACCAATATATTTAATAGAACTTATTCTTGCAAATCCTAAATAATCACTAGTTTGATGCTTAAAATTTAATCCCTTAGAGCTAACAAAATTTCTTTTTGAAGTTGATTTTAAAAGCTTAAAATTTTTAGGTTTATCTCTTAAGGGAATATTTTTTATATTTGGTCCATTTAATAATAACCTATAGGCATCTCTTGCATTACTCATAGCAACAGCAACCCACCTTCTTCCCCCACTACTATGTTTAAAAACTCTTGATGCATTTAGACCACAACTAAATGCCAACATTTTAACATCTTCTAATAACTCTTTATTAACACTTGTAATAGCAACTTCACCCTTATGTATGTGACCATCAGAATCAATAATTCCTGCTAATAGTGATAATCTTTGATCTTCCGGGAGAGAATAAACCCATCTTGGAATTTTCTTTTCATAAGATCGACCGCCAAAATCAATTTTTTTAATAAACCTAGCAACTAACCCACTGTTTATAATTACTGCTCTTTTACCAAACTGTTTTATTCGATAATCAAATATATTTTTTGTAACTTTAACTAATTCGTCCCTTAGGCTATCATATTCAGGTATCGCTATAGTCACTTTTGCTGAATCAGTATTTTTTCTTTCCCAAATGTTACCGTTACCAATAAAAATTCCTAAGAACCACATCAAATTTTCATTTGTATACTCCGGAACACTAATAGCTTTGTATAAATGCCGTAGATTCATTCTAAATTTTGCATATTGGTTATTACTCCCTATAATCCTATTTGTTGGAATTTCTATCCTAGATAATCTATAAGGTTGTCCACTAATTGGTATCTTTTTAGGTAAAGCAATCAAATCATTTTCTTTCAATTCCTCCAAAGATTTCCACTTAGTAACAAATCTACCTTTTCTTTCAATTCCTTTTATCATTTTCCTTTCCAAAGCTAAGAAAGGGTGGTTTGAAGTAGCTCTTATAGTTCTTCCGTTAACATCCAATTCATAGACATCTTTTATACCATTAGACACTTTACCATTAACTATTTGTTTTTTAATTATCTTATCATTCTCGTCTAATGAGTATACATAATCTCCATTTTTTATATCTTTAATTTCAACTAAACCCCTATTATCAGTAAATATTTTTGTATCCCCAGTTAGGCAACCAAAATTCCCGTTTATCCATTCTATAACCCCATTTTCAAAAACAACAGCTCTTTTTGTATTTAAATTATAAGTATTCCTGCTCCAGTTTTCAATACTCATATATCTCACTCTTGCATTTTTATGAACAAATATTTCAACACAGCCGGCATGTATGGAATTCTCGCTATATATTGGGGAGCTGCAACCTTCTAAATAAGAAACTTCAGCGCCTTCATCAGCCACAATCAGGGTATGTTCAAACTGTCCGCCTCTCGGCGCATTCATTCTAAAATATGCTTGTAATGGCATTGTAACTCTGACGTTTTTAGGTATAAAAATAAAAGTTCCGCCGCTCCAGGTAGCACCATGCAAAGCAGCAAACTTATGGTCATTTATTGGGACACATTCACTCATAAAATATTTCTTAACTAAGTCGGGATATTTTTGCAATGCAACATCCATATCTTCAAATATAACTCCTTTCTCTTCCCATTCTTTTTTTAAATTATGATACATTACTTCAGACTCATACATGGCTCCGGCACCAGCTAAAGATTTTTTTTCAGCCTCAGGAATGCCTAATCTTTCAAATGTTTTTTTAATATATTCAGGCACATCTTCCCATTTATTCATATGTGTTTTTTCTTCTGCTTTCAGATAATATCTTATTTTATTAAAATCCAATCTGCTTAAATCAGGCCCCCACCTTGGTATTGGCTTATCAAGAAATATTCTTAATGCCTCTAGTCTTTTATTTAACATCCACTCAGGTTCTTTTTTTTCATCGGAAATAGCTCTGACTACATCTTTATTTAAGCCATCTAATTTCTTAAACACTTTTTCAGGATTCTTATGATCATACATCTCTCTTGAAATCTCTAAAATTTGTTTCATTCTTGAAAACAAACCTCGCAGTTATTCCCTACATTGCAGTGTGCTTTATGAATATCGCACACAACCTTCTTAATTAGCATTGATTTCAGTAAAGTTTGGATTTCTGAGGTTATCCTGGAATTATCTTTTATTACCATATTTGCTGCTTTCTCAATTTCTATCCTCATTTCCTCATCAAATTTAACCTCGGTTGCTCTTTTTGCAGTAAAATAATTTGAAACCGCAGCTGCTGAAATCCCCAAAATTCTGGCTATATCCTTTTGTTCTAAATTTAAATTTTTCATTGCAATTGCTAACTCTCTCCTTATAGCTGGCAATATATACCATACTTCTATCTCCTGGGGTTGTAATAATTTATGATTAACCATAGTTAAATTAACAATAGTTAAGTGTTTATAAATATTATGAAATTAAGGGCTAAAAACAAAACAAAGTCTTTAAAAACAGTTATAAGGCTGGTTGTGAATGCCCTATAGTTTATATGTCTTAAATAAAGGTGAAAAACCAGAAGGATTAGGTAATTATATCTTCCTACATAGAACCTTATTGATAGTCCATACATCAGAAAAAGCCTTAGAGATTTTACTCGAAAAATTAGAAGATTTCCAACCAGAAATAGTAAATTTACACTCTGAAAGAAAAAATTTATATGATAATATTCTAAAATTGGGTGCTTATTTAGGGGAAGGAAAAGATGTTCTGGTTACAAACCTTAGAGATCATAGCCATAATATTGAAAGATTTAGAAAAAAACCAGTAGAGATTATATGCTCTGAAAAAACATATTCTTCTATAAAAGAAACTCTTGAAAGTAACGAGGCTTTAAATTCAATACCTATATCTCACTTTGAAGAATTTCACAAAAAACACAAAAAGAAGTCAACTTCACTCGATGTTCTTCTAAAACATAAAAATGGTAAAAAGTAAATTTTATTACACAAAATCTTTATAATCTATAGTAATCAATTGGTTCTATGGAATCAGTTAAAATATTAAAAGACTTAATAAATCTAAAAACAGTAAACCCTCCGGGAGATGAAATTAGAATAGTTAATTATATTAAAAAATTTTTCACTAAAAACAAAATTAAATTTAAAATATTTGCTAAAGATAAAAAAAGGCCTAATATAATTGGTTATTTAGGAAAAGGCAAACCAAGATTATTAATCTCATGCCACTCAGATACTGTCCCAGCAGGTGAAGGATGGTCTACAAATCCATTTAAAGCAGTTGTAAAAAATAAAAGAATCTACGGTCGTGGTGCATTGGATGATAAAGGCCCTTTAGCTGCTTTGTTAATGGCTGCAAAAGAAATAAAAAAAATTGAAAATAATCTAAAAGGAACTTTCTTGGTTTGTATTCCTTCTGATGAAGAAAGAGGCTCTGCTTTCGGATTAAAATATTTAATTAATAAATGTAAAATCAAGCCGGATTTTGCAATGATGCCGGACAATGCAGGTTCAATGAAGCACATTTCAGTAGCAGAAAAAGGTGTTTTATGGCTTGAGCTTAATTCTAAAGGAAAGATTGCACATGGTTCTAGGCCTGAAAAAGGAATAAATGCAGTTAGTAATCTAATTGAAGTATTAAACTTAATTAAAAAGTATAATATGAAATTTAAAGAACATAATTTACTATCAAAACCAACAATAAATCTTGGGCAGATTCAGGGCGGAAATGCTCCAAATATGGTGCCGTCCATAGCTAAAGCTGTTTTAGATATTAGATTCCTGCCTTCACAAAATCCGCAGCAAATCCTAAATGACATAAAAAACTTAATTAAAAAAGCAAAGAATAAAAATAAAACAATAAACATCAATGTTAATATACTTGAAAAAGCTCAAGCTACAGAAGTTGATGAAAATAATAAACTAATTGGGATTATTAAAAGAATTACTAAAAAAACACTTGGATTTGAGCCAAAGATAGTTGGTGATTCTGGGGCTTCAGATGCAAAATCCTTAATAGCAAAGAGTATCCCTGCTGTTGGTTTTAGCTTTGGAGAGGGAAAAATGTTTCATGTTGCAAATGAAAATGTTAAAATAAAAGAATTAAATCAATTCTCTGTGGTTTTAACTGAAATTGTTAAGAGTGTTTTAAAATAGGAAATTCTTTTTTTAAATTAACTGGCTTAGCTTTTACCCATAATAAATCAAAAAATAATTTAATGGCTTCAGCTACTTGTTCATTCTTCACTATTAAACCAATTATGTCCCTTTTTAATGTGAATAAACAAACTTTATCTCCATATATAAAGATCATACAGGGAAAATCCTTCATGGACTCTAAAAATCTCATCTCAGTCAGATTCTGGTAGCTTTTCTTATGAAATCTTTCTTCGTCAGTAGGTTCTATAATTATTTTAGCCGGAATTTTTCTTTCAATTCGTAGATTACCTACATGTGCCGGTATATGTTCCAAAATTTCTTTTGATAATTTGTGAGAGCCAAAAAAATAAGTTTGTTGTTTTATCTTAAAAATATCTGTTATGATAGTAAGAACACCTCTGGCTCCTTCATATACTTCTACTGTTGAGGATTCTTTAATAGTATTTTTTAAAGATTGTAAAGCAGGTAAAATTGAAAATAAAATATCTTTCTTTTCTTTTAAATCATCAATCATTTTTTGCGGATCTACTGCAACATAGAAAGTAGTTCTTTTTCTAATAATTTTGGAAACTAAGCCTTTATTTAATAAGTAATTTAAAGTGTTGTAAACTGTTGTTCTAGGTAAATCAACTCTTTTTGCCACTTCTTGTAGATTTACTTTTCCTAATGGTAATAGTTTAATGTATACCTTAATCTCTTTGTCTTTTAGCCCATAAAGCTTCAAAACTTCTTCTTTTTCCATAAAAGTATTAAATTTTATGAATATTAAAACCTTTCTAATTGTCGTCCATTTAAGTGGACAATATTTAATATACCCTTGGAACTGTAATAAAGAAGGAGTAAAATGGTAACACACAATAACACAAGTGGATTAGAATCTGTCTTTAATACTGAACAAGATAGAAAAGATATAGAGCGTCAAGTTAAAACCTCTTTATCTGAAAGAGTTAAAAAGGGTATAGAAAACTATCTTATAGACACTTCAGCGAGAATGGTTGTTTATACTCCATTAATGAGTGTTGTAGAAGCATCTAGTGGATTAAATACTGATCAAATTGTTCGTCAAAGAGTCACCTCAATAGTTATAGATTTTTTTGTGGGTAGAATTTATGGTAAAACCTTAAGTTTTATGAGAAAAAGAGTTGATCCTAAAGGCTGGCTAGGGAGCTATCTTATAGATACTCTATCTATGATTGGAATTTATAGCCCAGTATATATTGGAATGCTAGCTGCAAATGGTGCAAATTCCCAACAAATAAAGATGGCTTTAGCGAAGGCTACTGTGATAGGAATGCTAACAGCCAGACCTTTTGGAAAACACATCTTAAATAGGTGGAGGAAGTATTGGAAAAATGATGAGAATATTTAAAAACCCTAATATATTTAATACTACTATGAAAGGAATATATCTAATATTTATTTTATTATTATTTTTACTTTTAGCTTGTTCTAAATCAGAAATCAAAGAATTTAAAATTGGTGTTATAGCACCTTTAACAGGACCAAATGCCTGGATTGGGGAATTTCTTATTCCTTCTATAGACTTAGCAGTTGAAGATATAAACTCTAAGGGGGGGATTAAAAGAATGAAAATTAAAACTATAATTGAAGATGCAGATACCTCTGCTAAAGCTTCAACAGCAGCCAATAAATTAATCTCAGTTGACAATGTTGATGTTTTGTATCCCATAACAACCCCTGTAGTTGCTCCAGCAAGTGCAATCGCAGAGCAAAATAAAGTTCCAACATTTACCTTTACATCAGTTAATGCATTTGCAAAAAAAAATACATGGGTATTTACAGATTTAAGAGACATTGTTCAAGAATGCAGTAGTTTAGCAAAAGCAGCTTTAAAAAATAACCATAAGAAGATTGCTGTTCTTGGAAATGATGCAGATTTTACACTAGAATGTTTGGATACTTTAAATAAAGAG
>JAHFIJ010000036.1 GCA_023246445.1 Candidatus Woesearchaeota archaeon | reverse complement strand
GATGGTGATGGGATAGAAGACAGTATAGAATTATTAAAGGCTTTAACATCACCAACAGAAAAGGTAAGTGATTTATTAAATGGAGTAAAAACAAAATTTTCTTCAGATAGGGATATTTTAGGCTTTATTTCAAATAATCTGGATAAATTTTCAGGCGAAATTGGTAATGCAATCAAATCTTTAGGATTAAAAGATAATTTATTAAGAGATTCTGATGGGGATGGAATTTCAGATATTTTGGAAAAAACACAATATAATACAGATCCATTCAAGTATGATACTGATGGGGACGGCTATGGGGATGGATATGAAATTCAGCATGGTTTGAAATTGGATAAAAAAGATTCGTTAAGAAGCGATTTATTGGATTTTAATACATGCAAAGACTGTAAAGTTACTTTTTCTGGAAAAGCTGGAGATAAATTCTTTTTAGAGCTAAAAGATTACAAAGGAAATGAAATTGGAAGCAAATTAAATATTAAATTAACAGGAGCGCAATTTTCAATTTTAGAAGGAGATGTAAAAACCGGAGAAATATACAAGCAGCATGTCCTAAGACCGTTAAAAACTATAGGAGATTTAATTTTATCCAAAGAATCAAAGGGTTATGAAATTTCAAGCAATGGAAATGAAGATAGAATAACTATCTACAAATATGATGAGGTTATAAGAGGTGATCATATAACTAACGTTGATCTTGAAGAAGGTTTTACTTATGCTGTTATCCAAGATGGTGATTATGTAATGAATATAAAATTAAACGAGCCTAAAAAAGATGAATATATGCTGCCTTTGGGTTTAAACACTGCTCAAAGTTTCATGATTAAGAGCAATAATTTTGTCCTGATGAAATCAGACAAATACAAAAAAGAAGATTTTTATAAAACAAACAAGAAAGCCTTGTTTTTTGATTTAAATAACAATTTAATATTAATGAAAGGGAAATTTTCTTATTTCAGAAAAAATGTTGATGTAATGCCAAGTATGATAACCAAAGACAATGAACAATATGGTTTTTTCAGAGTCAAAAATGAAAATTTTAATAAAATATTCGAATCTTATACTGAATCCTTAATAACTGAAATTGCTCTGGATAATGGATTATTTGCGGGTATAAATATAACTTCAAAATATGCTGAAAACATTCCCAAATTTTATTCTGCTTATTTTCAGAATTTAGAAATTTATGAAAATAAAACAGGGAGATTTGGTGAAAAGATTTCAGATATTAAACCTTCTTTTATCAAATCTTTAATGTCTAATAAACCAGGAATCTTTAAATTTCAGGAGTTATACAGCAATAATGATTTGAAATTAACATTTAAGAATCTTAATGGGACTGTAGAGGTTTATAATTCAGATTTAGATTTAACAAATTACAAATCTAAGTTTACTTCCTGCAATAATATAAATAAAAAACTTAATATTCCTTTATTTTCTCTAACCTTATTCTTTATTCCATTTTTATTTAAAAGAGCCTTTCTTAGAAAGAAATCCTCGGGAAAGAAGGGGCAGGCTTCTTATTTTATTATTATTGCCTTAATTATAATTATTTTAATATCAATAGTATCTTTCTATAAATTCTCTTTATTAAAAGATTATTTCTCGAATTTATTCAATAAAGAAATTGCCCTGGATGAGAAAACCAAAGCTAAAGTAGATTATATAAAAAACTGCTATGATGCTATATTTGACTGTAGTTTGTATACGTTAGGATTAATGGAAAATAAACCAACTAACAAAGAAAGTGAAAGTTTTAGTGAAAATTATGTAAAAAATAATTTAAATGAATGTTTACAAAAAGGAAATTTACACGCTGAAAATGAAGCTGATGTTCAGGTAGATTTTTCAGATAAAGCTTCAAATTTAAAATCTGAGCATGTATTTGTTTTTAAGGATGAAGAAACTGTTAAAAAAGTAAGTAATTTTGCTATAAGAAATAATATAAGGTATGCTTATCTTAATAATGTTTTAAATAAAGTTAAAGATATTATTAATTTTGATTTGTTAAGCAATGATTTAAACACTGAAATTTATCTTTCACCAGAATTAAGATATTACATTAAAGATAAAGGAAGATTCAATAAATTTAATGAGAATCTTGTAATTGTTAAGTAATTATCCAATTTCTGTAATATTTATGGATGTTTATCTTTTATGAAAATTATGCGGATAAGATATTAATAAAATCTTACTATTTTAGATTAGCAAGAGATAATAAACTGGTTGTCAGAAGAGAATATAGATTTATTTATTAATTTTGGTAAAATAAAATTGTTGTTTTTGTTTTCTTTTATCAAAGTATTAAATGGGTTTGGGTATATTACTTCTTTATTTAGGAATTCATTTGAAAATCTGTCTTTATTGATTAATAAATGCGTAACTTTGTATTTATTACAGAATTCTTTAATTTCTAATTCGTTGTCTGAATAATATGCTTTGAATAAATCTGTTAATCTCTCTTTTATTTTTAAATAGTAAGTTTTATAGAAGGGAATATTCATTTCGTCATTGATTAAAACTGATCTTTCTGAATATAAAGGGATACAATCCAGATCTTTAGGGTAACCTGCAATCAAGGAGTCTTTTGGCAGAGTATTGATAAAATTGTATATTTCAGGATTTTTACATATTGTTAAATCTCTTCTTAAATGCGGCAGGAAAATGATAAACAGCAGGATTATTAAGATAATTTTCTTTGTAAGGTTTAGATTTATATTTTGAAGCTTACTTGAGATAAAGAATATTAAAAACAAATAAACTGGCAAAAGATATCTTATAGGGATATATATCTTAAAGGGAATAATTAAAGCGATGAAATACAATATTAAGCCTGAAACTGCGAATAATTTTATTTTTTTTGGCAAATTGGTTTTTGTTTTAGTGAAGGCTAAGATTATTGCAGCTATTATTAAAAGTGCTATTGGGTTTTTAGTCAATGAAAATTTAATTCCTGCGTTATATGGATTTATTACTGATAGAATGCCATTAAGGGCTGGTATTTTTCCATTTAAATGAACTTCCTGCATGTTGTAAAATTCACTTATACTAAACATTGATCCTATTTCTTTTGTTTCTGACAGTTTAGACTGGAAAATTAGCAGAAAGACTATTATTATGGAAATTAAAAAAAGTAAAAACCTTTTTGATTTTATTTCACTTAAAGAATTATTTAAAAATGTTAAAGCATAGGTTAGAGATAAAATTAGAGTTATTGGGGGGTAAAATAAAGATGAAATTATTATAGTTATTAATGCTGGTAAAGTTTTATCTTTCATAAAAAAATACAAAAATATTGCTATTAATGGCATGGCAAATGCTCTTGATGTGCCGCCAGAGAATAACTGCAGTGTCCAGGCAAAATATAAATAAATTACTGTTGAAATAAATGACGCAGTATTATTTAAGAACTGCTTTGCTGTTAAGTAGAATAATATTAAAGAAAGTATAAATAAAATAATTGGTAAAATTTTTGTTATTAGTATATAATCTGTAAACTTATCAATAAGAGCATAAAATAAGATTAAAGGTTTTGTGGATCCTTTTTCTGTAATGTATTTTTCTAATAGATCATCTGGAAAAAGCTCATGGTCATTAAGCTTACTAATCGGGAATAAAGCAGTTCTTACATCATCATTAACTATATATTTTGAAGTAAAGGCTATTGACTGCAAGGCAATTGAAAATATTAAGCCTACTATTATTAGGATTATTAAGTCTTTATTTTGCATTGTTTAAGAGTATATTTATTGTTTTTAATAGTTATGAAAATGCTAAAGCTTTAAAAACGTGGCTATTCAACCGGATTTAGTGAGTTAAATGGGGATGATAAATGACATATTCGGTTCTGGAAGAGTAATGGAGTGGGTTAGAATTTTGATTAATAATAATTTTAGAGTTATTAAATCCATGATAAGGGAGAATTTAGATGATAAAGGGGATATACTAGATATAGGCTGCGGAACTGGTTATTTCTCAAGATTATTTAAATTTTCAAAATATGTTGGCATAGACAGTTCTTTGAAATATGTGGGATTTGCAAATAAGAAGTATGGTGGGAAATTCTTTGTGATGGATGCAAATAAAATGAATTTTAAAAACAAATTATTTGATGGGGTTTTAATGATATCTTTTTTGCATCATTTAACTGATAAGGAGTTAGACGGTATATTCCATGATGTAAAAAGAGTGTTAAAAATTGAGGGGAAACTGATAATAATAGATCCTGTGCCTGTTTATGAACAAAAAAATTTCCTTAGAAAGTTTATTTTTAGGCATGATAGGGGGTGTTATGGCAGGAATAAAGAGCAGATTTTTAGGTTATTAGAACCTTATTTTAATATTAGTAGTTATGCAGTTAAAAACTCATTAACGTGCACTTTACAGTTATTCGTATGTAATAATAAATTATATAAACGCTGATTTTAGGCTTGTGGCTATGGAAGATTTTGAAAAGTGGAATGAGGAAATGTTCAGGAAATGGGGCAATGAAGAGAGATATATAAAGAATAATTTTATAGTCAGATTTGTGGAAGGAAAAAGAGTTAGAGATTTACTTAAGTTTTTGGATGGAAATGAGAAGGAAATTTTAGAGTTTGGCTGCGGGAATGGATATATATTATCAAGAATTTCCTTTGGGAAAAAAACTGGTGTGGATTTCAGCAAGACTGCTATAAACTCCTGTAAAAAGAAATTTAAAAATAAAAATTTTGAGTTTTTTTATGGTAATATTGAGAATATAGATTTAAAGAGAAAGTTTGATGCTGTAATATGCAGTGAAGTGCTTGAACATGTTAAAAATCCTGAGAAAGTAATTGAAAACATGATAAAACATTCCAAAGGGAAAATCCTAATTAGTATTCCAAATGACAGGTTAACTAATTTTCTTAAGAAAGTTTTGATAAAATTAAGGATATTTGATTTGTTTTTTAAAGGACTGCCTAAAGAAAGCAATGAGTGGCATATACATAACTTTACTGCTGAAGGCTTTAAAAATTTATTAAATAGTAAGGTTAAGATTATAAAAATAAAGAAATCACCTTTTTGTTTTTTACCTTTAAAATATGTAGCTTATTGTGGGCTTAAGTGATATTTAAGTTTGTTAAATAGAAGGTTATTATTCAAAAAAGAGATTTTATTTTAAATTAATCCTTGATAGAGAACATTGCAAAACTAAATTTTCTTTAAAACAATCTGGTGTTATTTTAAGGTCTCCAAACCCGTTTTTAAATCCTCTATTATTTCTTCATTTTCTAATTCTGGGTAGTTCATCTCCTCTCGGGGAAGAATACTCTTGGATTTATCTTCTTCCTCCAGGTATTTTCTTTCTATCTTTTTTAGTGCTGTATCTAATTCTTTTTTAAGTCTGTTTTCTAAATCTTTCAAAAATCCACCCTTAAGTGTTTCCCCTCTTCCCGGTTCAGGTGTTTCTGAAGGTGCTGTAGACTCTATTAATTTCTGTAGGGCTTTAGTTTCAAGTCTGTTTTCTTTTAGATTTAATCTAATTTGTTTTATTTCTTTTCTTAATCCTCTTCCCTCTTTACCGAAATTTCCCTTCCAAAAGCCTAAATTTTTTAATGCAGTCGCTTTATCATTGTAGTCATTATCTAATTTATTTTTAGCTATTTTTTTATCTTTAATCTCTTTTCCAACTAATATTGATAGTTTTACGTCTGTTTCTGCACCACTATATATCCCCGAATAATATGTCGCATATTCACTAACTTTCTTTTCTTCTTTGTTGAAAATCTTTATCTTTTTTAATCCCTCACCTATTTTCTTTCCTAAAACTTTTAGATCTCTTTTAGCAAGAAACCTTCACTCCTTTAGGTCTGAGTTGAATTGCGAAATGTATTGGTAAAGTTTTTCAAATCAAAAAATAATAAAAAAGCGTAGTGTTGACGCTACGCTA
>JAHFIJ010000006.1 GCA_023246445.1 Candidatus Woesearchaeota archaeon | reverse complement strand
GATTTCATCACAGGAAATAAACCAGGAATAATCCAACCTAAATACTAATTCTTCCTTGCAACGCCAGCAAATTGGGTATCTGTGCTTAATGTTTTCAATTTTAAATAATATATTTCTTTTAGTTAAATCTTCTACAATTTCTTTCTTTACTTTTTTAACATTTTTACCAGTTAACCAGGAGTAACCTTCATTATAAATCCCAAACTCATCTACAGCTGGATCTAAAATTTTGAGATTTAATTTTTGTCCTATCTCATAGTCTACATCACCGCAATTTGGAGCTATATGAACAACCCCGGTTCCATCATGTTCTCCAACTTCATTAAAAGAAATGACTTTATGTGGGATTCCTTTTTGAACTGGAAAATCCGGATAGAAGGATTCATATTCCAAACCAACTAGGTCCTTTCCTTTTAAAGTTTTGATTATTTGATAGTCTTTACCTAATCTCTTTGCTGTTGCTTCGGATAAATAAAATATTTCATTATTTAATTTAGCTTTAACGTAATTTATTTTGGGATTAACTGCAGCTGCAACATTACTTGATAAAGTCCATTCTGTAGTTGTCCAAATTAATAAAAATTCATTTTCTTTTTCTTTTATTTTTGCTTTAACATAAACAGAGGGGTGTGTTAATTCTGCATAACCATCATCAGACATTTCGTGCTTTGAAGAAGAAGTTCCACACCTAACACACCAAGGCAAGATTCTTTTTCCTTTATACAACCATTTCTTTTCATGACATTTTTTTAAGAAATCCCAGATAGCTTCTATATTCTCGTCAGACATTGTGAAATAATCATTGCCCCAATCCATCCATTGACCCAACAAAATTGATTGATCGGTTTGGACTTTGGAGAATTTTTCAACTCTTTGTTTACAGGCTTTAGAGAATTTATCTAATCCAAAGTTTTCAATATCCCTTTTCGAATTAAAACCCAGATCTTTTTCTGTTTCTACCTCTAACCATAAACCCTGGCAATCAAATCCATTTTGATACCTTTCATCATAGCCCTGCATGGCTTTGTATCTTTGGTATAAATCCTTTAATGTTCTGCCCCATGCATGATGGACACCCATTGGATTATTAGCAGTTATAGGGCCGTCTATAAAGGAAAAAGAATTACTTTTAGAATTTCTTTTTCTTAATTTATCAAAGATTTTATTTTTATCCCAATAGGCTAATACTTCTTTTTCTGTTTCCTGTTGGGTAACCATAAAACTAAAGCTCAATATAGAATTTATAAATATTGCCTAACTTGTGTATTGTTAGGGATTTAATTTCTTTTTAGTAACTACAAGTGTTTATAAATAGCTTTATAAAGGTTTTTAAATAAACATTTTGAGGAGATAACAATGACTAAGAAAGAGATAAGAATTCAAAATATAGTTGCTACTGCTGCTTTGGAGCATGATATCCCATTAATAAAATTAGCAGAGACTTTGCCAAATACAGAATATAATCCTGAACAGTTTCCTGGATTAGTAATGAGGATTAAGGAGCCTAAGACAAGCGCTTTAATTTTTAGTTCTGGCAAGATTGTATGCACTGGTGCTAAATCTATGCTAAAAGTAAGAGAATCTGTTAAAAATATAATCAAAAATGTTGAAAAGATTGGCATTAAAATTAGAGTTAAGCCCATTATAAGAGTTCAGAATATGGTGGCTTCTGGAAGCATAGGAATGGATTTAAACCTAAATAAGCTAGCAATGACATTAGACAATACAGAATATGAGCCTGAACAATTCCCTGGTTTAGTGTATAAATTAGATGGAACAAGAGCTACTTTCCTGTTATTCAGCAATGGGAAGATAGTATGCACTGGAACTAGATCTGAGGATAAACTGCATGAGGCAGTAGATAAATTAATAGTAGTATTGAAGAAGGCTACAAAAGGAAAGTAAAGTTTTCATTTTTTAGGCAATTTATTGAAGGATTTTTTAGTAAATTAGAAATATTCCTATTTTTCAAAGCAGTTTTTACGATTTTGGTTCAGAAGGTTTTATATTTTAGTGATACATTATAGATGATAGAATAAAACAATACTTAAAAATATCAAAAGAAGAGATAAAGTATGGCTATAGAAGTTCAAGAACAAATAGAGCAGTTTCAAGAATTTTTTCAAGGTAATTATGAGAATAAAATGAGAGATATACTAACCGAAGGAAAAAGGTCAATAATTATAGATTTCAAGGTGTTATCCGCATTAAATATTGAATTATCTGAATTATTATTAAATGATCCTGAAAATGCAATAAAGGCAGCGGAGATGGCAATCACCCAGATATTTGTGCCTGAAGAAGTAAACCTGAAGGTTAGATTTGAAAATTTACCTGAAACACAAAGAGTAAATATAAGAGATATAAGAAGCTCTCATCTGAATAAGTTAGTAGCTTTAGATGGAATTGTAAGGCAAACCTCTGATGTAAGACCACAGGTTACAATGGCAAAATTTGAATGCCCAAGCTGTGGGAATACAATATCAATAATACAGGTTGAAACAAGATTTAAAGAACCTAGCAGATGCACTTGTGGGAAGAGAGGGAGTTTCAGATTAATACATAAAGATTTGGTTGATGCACAGAGATTAGTAATAGAAGAAGTCCCTGAAAAATTAGAAGGAGGCGCACAGCCTAAAAGAATGTCTATATTCTTAAAAGAAGATTTAGTTGAGCCAAAATTAGAAAAGAAAACTACACCGGGCGCAAAAGTCAGAGTAAATGGTGTTGTAAGAGAAGTTCCAATAATGCTAAAGACAGGGGCGCAGAGTATAAGATATGATTTAATGGTAGATGCAAATTTTGTTGAAGCCATAGAAGAAACCTTTGAAGATGTGGAAATAAACAAGGAAGAAGAACAAAAAATTATTGAATTGGCAAAAGACCCTTATGTTTATGAAAAATTGAGAAACTCTATTGCACCTTCTATTTTTGGGCATGAGAACATAAAAGATGCTTTAATATTGCAATTAATGGGGGGTGTTAAAAAAGAAAAAAAAGATGGAACAAAGACAAGAGGGAATATGCATATATTATTAGTTGGAGATCCTGGAAGCGCCAAAAGCACTTTATTATTAGCTATGTCCAAAATTGCGCCTAAGGCCAGATATGTTGCAGGGCGTGGATCAAGTGCTGCTGGTCTTTGTGTGGCTCCTGACTCTTTAATCTTAAAAAATCCAGGATCTATAGTAGAAATAAAAGAAGAGGTTGAAAATAAACTAAAAAATAATTCTGAGAAGTATTGTAAAGGCATTTGGAGATCGGAAAGTTTAGATAATGAAAGAGTATATGTGTTGGATAATAATCTTAAAGTTAAAAGTGAAACCATTGAAGATTTTTGGAAGTTGAAAGCACCTAAAAAAATTGTTTCAATAAAGCTTGCAAGTGGTAAAAAAATTACTTTAACGAAGAATACTAAACTATTTACTATTAATAAAAAGGGGGTTGGATGGAAAAAATCAAAATACTTTGGTATTGGGGACTATATTGCTACAGCCCGCCAGATTAATGTAAAAAGCGATTATAAAGTTCCGACTATATCTTTGATCTCAAGAAACGCAACTGTTTTCGGAGTAAAACCTTTTTTAAAAAATATTCTAAAAACCTGCAATAAAAGAGAACTAGCCAGGAAACTTTGCTTTAATGAAAATAACTTATATCACAACTGGACAAAAAATGGAGCAAAAGGAAATATAAATTTAAATAATCTTAGAAAGATATTAACAATATTAAAAATAGATGAAGGGAAAATTACTAATTTTGTTGAAGGCTTATCACTCTATAAGGAGCATAAGATTAAAATCCCACAATTCTTAAACAAAGATCTGCTATATTTTGCTGGTTTAATTGCTGGAGACTTATCAAAAAGTAAAAATTCTATTAAATTTTCAAGTGATAGTGGTTTCTTATTAAAAGAATTTGAGCGTTTATCATTTGAATTATTTGGAGTGAAGTGTTATGTTTCAAGTGAGAAATCAGAAAAGAGATCTAATTCATTGGAATTTTCATCCTATATTGTTGCTGAAATTTTGAATAAATTAGGAATTTCGTTATCTCCTAAAATAGATATGAGCCCTATATTATTAAACTTACCAAATGAACTTGTTTCTTCGTTTATAAGCGGGTATTTTGATTGTGGAAGTGCTGTTTTAAGAGAGAAAGGTAGATCATCTCTGGAAATTAGTTCAACAAGCAAAAAAATGATAGAAAAATTAAATCTTGTTTTATTAAGATATGGTGTTATTGGGAAAATAAATCTTTCTCCAAATGCCAAGATAAAATCCAAGTATGATAAGCATGTATTAACTATTTACGGAAAAGATAATTTGATTAGATTTAGAGACAATATAAACTTTAAACATCCCTTAAAGAAAGAAAAGTTAAATAAAATGATAGAGAAGGATAGCACAAATACTGATGTGATCCCTTATATGGATTATTTTATGAGCGCAGTTAAAAGAGAAATTAGATTAAATTCGAGAGGGAAAATAGGCTGCAAATCAGCTTCTTGGAAAAGACCAGGTTATAGCAGAAATTTTTTAAATAAAGCCATATTTAAAAATTTGGAAAAAGTTGATTCTTTAAAAATTTTAAGCCAGTCTGACATTTTTTGGGATAAAATCGAAAACATAGAGATTATTAAACCTGACTATGATTTCGTTTATGATTTAACGGTAAGCAATTCCCATAACTTCTTAGTAAATGGTGTTGTTGTGCATAATACCGCTAGTGTAGTAAAAGATGAATTCTTAAAGGGATGGGCTTTAGAAGCTGGAACTTTAGTTTTAGCAAATGGCGGTTATGCAATGATTGATGAGTTAGATAAAATTTCTACTGAAGATACAAGTGCGCTACATGAAGTTTTAGCAAATGAACAAGTGTCTATAGCAAAGGCGAATATTCAGGCGGTTTTGAGAGCAGAGACAACTTTATTATCTGCAGCCAATCCTAAATTTGGAAGATTTGATCCGTATCAATCAATTGCTGCGCAAATAAATTTACCGCCGGCATTGCTTAACAGATTTGATTTAATTTTTCCTGTAAGAGATTTACCAAGCAGAGACAAGGATGAAAAGATAGCTACACATGTTTTAGAAACTATGAGAAATGTAGAAAGATCTAAACCAGAAATACCCACGGATTTTATGAAAAAATTGGTTTCTTATGCAAGACAAAAATGCAAACCAGTATTAACTGACAAAGCAATTAGTGTAATAAAAAAATTTTATGTAGACTTAAGAAATTCTGGCAGCACTGGAGATGAGGGAGTGAAACCAATACCAATATCTGCAAGGCAGCTGGAAGCAATGGTAAGGCTGGCTGAGGCAAGTGCAAGAGTAAGATTAGCCAAAAAGGTAACTTCAAAGGATGCTCAGAGATCAATAAATATCATGACTGCATGTTTAGAGCAGGTTGGGATTGATCCAGCAACAGGAAAGATTGATATTGATATGCTTAGCACAGGTATCACAGCATCAACAAGAAGTAGAATAGTTAATTTAAGAGAGATAATAGTTAATTTAAGTGAAAACCGTGGAAAAACATTAGCTGTTGGGGATATAGTAGAAGAAGCAAATAAAAAAAATATAAGTGAAACAGAAGTTTATGATTTAATTGAAAAATTGAAAAAAGAGGGGGAATTATATGAACCAAAAAAAGGGTTTGTAAGCAGAATTTAAAATGGCAGAATTAAAAAGAGCGACAGCGTATAAATTATGGCTGAAAGATTTAGTTTCTGGCAGGTTTATAACTCCTGAAAATGCTGATGAAACGCCTCATTTGGATGTGAAAAATTTAAAAGTATCTAGAGTGAATATAATTGCAAATACTGTTTTGATTTATAAAAGTGAAGATGGAAGCTACTCAAATTTAACATTAGATGACGGCTCTGGCGAAGCAATAAGAGTCAAGGCATGGAGGGATGATACTAGACTGTTAAGCGGGGTAAACGTTGGAAATTTAGTAAATGTTATCGGAAGAGTAAGATTATTTAATAATGAGGTCTATGTTTTGCCTGAAATTGTAAAAGTTTTAGATGATCTTAACTGGGGGAAATTAAGAAGAATAGAATTAACTAAAATGTATGGGCAACCAGAAATCATAAAACCAATTCAAGTTAAAGCAGAATTACCCAAAATTGAGATTGTTATTCCAAAAATAAAAGAATTAACAATCAATTCAAATAGTATTGAAGAGATAGATTTTACTAAACCAGAAACAAACACAATAACTGAAAAAGAAAGGCAGAAAGTATTGAGTGTAATTGAAAGCGCAAGTGACAAAGGTGTTAGAGTTATGGAAGTTGCCTTAAAAACACAATTGTCTGAAGAACAAACTGAAAATATAATCAAAGAATTAGTAAAAGAAGGAGAGGTGTTTCACCCTAAGCCCGGCTTTGTGCAATACATAGGCTGATAATAGTAAATGTAATGGGATATAATAGGTTTACATAATTTAAGAATTAATCCAAGCAATGAAACCACCCTTTAAAGATTTAATATTATTCCAACCTTTTTCTTCCAGGAATTTAGCAGCTATTGAAGATCTAGTGCCTGAGCCGCAATATAAGACAACTTCTTTATTTTTGGGGATTAAAGCTTCACCCAATTTTCCTATATCCCTTATTATAGCACCTAATGATTTGTTTATAGCCTTAGGAATATGATTAGAAAATTCATCTGCTTCTCTTACATCTATTAAAATAATATTATTAATTACCTTTTTTAATTCATTAATGTCAATTTCTTGCATAACCTTATTTAAGAACAAATACTTTAAAAACCTTACTACTACAGATCTTAATATGGAACTTAAATATGAAGAATTATTGAAAAGAGCTAGAGCAAATTTGCCTAAAAAGGTTTCTGCTATACAGGAAAGATTTGAAATTCCTAAAGCCTCTTTATTGATACAAGGCACTAAAACTGTAATAAGCAATTTTAACCAGATTTGTGAGATATTTAACAGACCGCAAGAACATTTATTAAAATATTTACAAAGAGAATTGGCAACTCCTGCTAGTATAGACGGACCAAGATTAGTTTTAGGAAGGAAATTATTAGCAGACAACATTAATAGTAAATTAATACAATACGCAAGTGATTTTGTTATTTGTAAGGTATGCAAGAAGCCGGATACTAAATTAAGGAAGGAAGGAAGGATAACCTATATGCATTGCATGGCGTGCGGCGCAAAAAATCCAATAAGGGCGAAGATTTAATATGTATGTTAAAATTCATCGTGATAAATACTCTGAAATAGTTGCAGTTTCTGATGAAGATTTAATAGGCAAGAGTTTAGATGATGGAAAAATCAGCATTAATATAAGTGAAAGATTTTACAGAGGGGATAAGTTAAATGAAAGCGAAGCTGCAAAGATTTTAAAGAATGCAAAAAATGTTAATGCAATTGGTGAAGAATCAGTTCAACTATGCATAAAATTAGGGTTGATAGATAAAGAAAATGTTTTAAGAATAAAAGGAGTTCCACATGCTCAAATCATCACAACATAAAGATTATTTTGAAGCAATACTGCAATTGAGACCGAGAGATGAAGAATTAGAAGAGTATGTTTTAAGAAGAATTAAAAGCAGATTAGATGTTAAAATATCAAAAAAAATAGAAAAAAAATTTGGCATTGATTTATATTTAAATTCCAAAAAGTTTGCAAGAGACATAGCCGGGAAACTTAGAAAGGCTTTTGATGGGGAATTAAAGATGAGTTCTCAAGTGCATAAGACGGACAGATGGACCAGCAAGGTTTTGACGAGATTAACTATATGCTTCCGTAGAAAGGGTTAAAAACAGACATTTATACTAAAGTCTAAATTGATGAGATTTAATATAGCTTATAGTTAATGAGGCCCCCTAAATAATAAAACAAATAATAAAACACCAAGGATACCTAATATCGCTACTATAATGCTCAATATAATGAGTATAGAAAATACTTTTCCATATTCTCCTGATTTTGTTTTTATTAACTTTATTAAGGAGATAATTGGAATTAATGCAGGTATCAATACTAAAATATTGAAGAAAAAATTCTGATCAAAGTCTAGCACCTTTATCTTACCTATTGTTTCCTTCCCTAAACCAATTATATACGGCAAGGTTATAATAACGGAGAGTATTAATATAAAATACAATAAATATCTTGGTATTTTCATAATAATAATTTAAATATTTTGTGTTTAAATGTTTTTCTATACTGTAAACTTTTAAGGTTTACTTACAGATTAGAAAGGGTTAAAAACAGACATTTATACTATTTTTATAATGGAACATAAACCGCATCACGGGCAACAAAGTGAAGAGCAGGAAGATTTTACAAGAGTAATGCTGCCGAGAGGGAATCAGACTTTTGGTGTTGTAGACCAGAGATTAGGAGCCTCAAGAATGAGAGTAAGGTGCTTAGACGATAAAACAAGAAACTGCAGGATACCAGGAAGATTAAAAAGAAAATTATGGGTTAGGGAGGGAGATTTAGTATTAATTGAGCCATGGGAATTCGGTGGTGATGAAAAGGGCGATGTTATTTTTAAGTATAGATTAAATCAGGTAAACTGGCTGAAAAGAAAGGGCTTATTAAAAGGATTAGAGGGAGCCAGCGGATTTTGAGAAGTTATATAAAGTTGAAAAAAATTGAAAAAATATGTTTTCAGAAATTATAAGAATACCCAAGGAAAGAGTAGCTGTTTTGATTGGACAAAAAGGTAGTTTTAAAAAGAGCTTACAGGAAAAATTAAATGTTGAATTAAAGATCGATTCCAAAGAAGGCATAGTTGAGATAAGTTCTGAAGATGGATTAAGCAATTATACAGCAAAGAATATAATTTTTGTAATTGGAAGAGGCCTGACACCTGAAGAAGCATTGCAATTGTTAAATGAAAAGAATAATGCTGAAGTTATCAATATAAAAGATTTTACCGGAAGCTCTAAAAAACAACAAGGAAGAGTTAAAGGAAGATTAATTGGAGAAGAAGGGAAAGTAAGAAAGTTATTGGAAAAATTAACAGAAACTAAAATTGTAATTTATGGTAAAACCGTAACTATAATTGGCTTGATTAAAAATGTTGAATTAGCTAAAAGATCTGTATTAAAATTAATTTCCGGAGCACCCCATGGACATGTTTATGCTATGATTGAAAGATTCAAAAGTAAAAATGAATGGTAGAATTTAGTAATTACGTTAAAAAGAAAGCTTATATATACAAGGTGGTCCAACAAATAATATATGAAGGTAAAAAAAATATTAGTGGGGGCCGGGATAATACAAACAGTAGGAGCAGAGAATACAGCATCTACTTTTTTATCTAGTTTTTATAAAAAATCTATTCTAATTCTTCAATAGCTTTAATTTCGGTTTTTGACAAGCCGTAAATAGAATACGCTTCTTTATCTAATTGCTGTTCAACTTCTTTTACAGTTTTCTTTAATTTAGTTATATCTTCTTTTTTCTTAACTTTCTCCAAAATATTAATCTCTTGATTTAATCTGAGCAACTTATCAACTAAATCTACAATTTTATTCTGTTCTGAGCCATGTATTATCTTTACAGGTAAGTATTTGACATATTCAAAATTCATGCTTCTAACGGCTCGGTTATATACAAAATTATAAAGATAATAAGATGCAAATTTTGAATTCAAAATCCCCAATAAATATTTTATTTTAAAATCACTATTTTTTGGGATGATATTTATTACGGTATCCACATTAAGATTATTACCTTTATCGTAAGTAGCTATGATTTTAATATGATTTCTAGTTTGTGCAACTATTCTTTGTGAAACTACTCTTTCAACTAAGACTCTTTTAATCTTTGAAGCAAATTCTTCTACTTTTCTATTTTTAAGATTTACAAATTTATTTCCCCTGTAAACAAATCTTCCTATATCTTTACCCGCCATAATTTTGATATCTTCTTGCGTTGTCTTTTTATCAGTTAGAACTTGAGGATATTGTTGTAAATATACCCCCCTTGTGATGTCGGTAAAATCTCCTAATAATAAAGACTCTTTCAATGACTTTTCTTTAATATTTTGGTTAATCTCTTCTAAATATAAAGGATAATAATCTTCTGTAAACAAGGAAAGCTTAACTTTATGTTTTTTCTCAATCAAAGATGAATCCTCATAAAACATGTAGTATACATCCACTTCATCGTCAGAATTTTTTTCTTTTGTCTTTTTAATAATAATAACTATTTCTTCAAGTTTAACATCTTCAAAAGCTTGTCTTAAATCAAAAATACTGATAATTTGGCAATTCTCCAAAATAAATTTCCTTGTAGATTTCCATGGTTCGACGTAAGTTAAAGATTTTGGAACAACAAATCCTAAATAACCTCCCCACTCCAAACAATCAATGTATTTTTTTAGGAATAATGAGGCTATATTTGTCTTGCCTGTTGCAATAGTTGAATAACTTTCATTAAAATACTTAGATTTAATGTCTTCTAACTTTAGATTAAAATATGGGGGGTTTCCAACAATTATATCATACTTATTAGGGGTTGTATCTACTAAATTAGTTTGAACAGCATCCCCATTAAGATTTGCTTTTCCGTTATTTACCCACCTGTGAAGAGAGCTTGAAAGTGAATCTCTCTCAATAATATTGATATTATCAGTTTTATTCGATAAATCTTTTAATACTAAATTGGTAGCAGTTAATTGAACCGCAAAAGGATTTATATCAAAGCCAAAAATATTATTTTTTAGAATTAGATTATGTATCTCTTTTTTGTCATATCCATTTTTTTCATAATCCTTTTTTAATTTATCATATACTCTTATTAAGAACCCCCCCGACCCACAAGCAGGATCGAGTATTCTTTTTTTGTAATTAATTGGTAATTTCTTAATAATAAAATCAATAATCCAATCGGGAGTATAAAATTGACCGAGTGTTTTTCTTTCTTCTCTTGAAATGTGATACTCATAAATTTTACCCAAAATATCTGAACTAATGTTTTTAAAATTATAATCTGATAATTGAAATACTACTCTTTCCAAAATATTATTATCAAAATCAATCTTATCAAAAAGACCATGTTGAAAAATTGCTCTATAATCCACTTCTAAAATTTCTTCAAATCCACTATTGATTAATTGCTTTATTGGAACAGATTTTATTAGTAATGGAAGCTTATCCTTTGTTAACTTTGGTTTAACAATTCCAAAATCTTCTGCAATCCTATAAAAATACAATTTATTTATAAATGAATAAGTAACTTCCTTGGCAAGTTTATCCAACCAGTCTTGTTCATTATTAATATCCAACTCAGAAGCAGTAATCCACTTATTAACCACATTCCTAAAGTTTTCATCGGTATCATATTTCTGCTCAATTTTGGGTTTGCAGTTCTCAAATAACAACTGTTTTGCCCTTTTAAGATTTTCAAGAAGATGGGGGGCAGTAATCTCTGTTCTGATAGCACTTTCTTTTTCTTCGCTTAAATAGTCCAACTTATTAGAAATAATGCTTCCTTTTGAAACCCATTCATTTAATTCATTCCAGTGAATCTCTAAATCTCTTAAAGGAATTTTTAATAATAACCTATCTGATGGATTAGTAATGTTTTCAATAAATGACTTGTAAAGTCTAATTTCGATACCATTGGTTAAAATTACATAGTTTACTTGTTTTTTGATTGCATAAGAAAGTGCTTGTTCAATATGTTTATCCAGTTCTTGTTCAATGCTTTTGCATTCAATCATTATTTTTGGCTTACCTTCGTATAGAATAGCAATATCTGCCCTCTTATTTTTAACGTAATGCTCAAAATCCATATCTTTAACAATGTCAAAACCTAAAAGTTTTAGAAGTTCAATTACAATCTTTAACTTGATATTTTCTTCTACACCCGTTTTCTTTCCAACTAAGACATCATCTAAATCGATGTTCTGAAGTTCTTTCACCTTTTTTACGATTTCGCTACTCTTTACCATATAATTAGCTCATATTATATCTTATATTTAAATATTCTTCTTAATCCGTAATTACTTAGTTATTTAAAGCAAAAGCTTCAAACAACTAAGTAAAGAATTTAAATATCTTTATAAATAGATAAAATTTTTTAAGAGAAGATGACAAAAAAAGAGGATTTTAAAGAAAAAGACGCAGAAGAGTTATCTAAAGAACTAAGGCAGGTAAGTGTTAGTGCTTTCTTTGAAAGGAATAGGCATTTATTAGGCTATGATAATTTAAGCAAGGCATTATTAACCGTTGTTAAAGAGGGGGTAGACAATTTTTTAGATGCTTCTGAAGAAGCGAGAATATTGCCTGACGGAGAAGTTAAAATAAAGGCTATATCTGATACAAGATTTTTAATTACAATAGAAGATAATGGGCCGGGAATCCCAAAAGAACATTTACCTAGAGTGTTTGGCTCTTTATTATATGGAAGCAAGTTTCATAGATTAAAAATGAGCAGAGGGATTCAGGGGATAGGAATTTCAGCTGCTGTTTTGTATTCTCAATTAACAACGGGAAAAGCTGTAAAAGTCTGGAGTAAAACTGCTAAAGACAAAAAAATGCATTTCTATGAGATGTATATTGACGTTCATAAGAATCAGGCTGAAGTAAAAAAAGAAGAAGCCATTGATACTAATAAACCTCATGGTGTTAAAATTGAATTAGAAATTGAGGCAAAATATCAAAAAGGAAAACAAGGTGTTGATGAATATTTAAGGCAGACGTCAATTACTAATCCTCATTTAAAATTAATTTATACTAATCCCGATAATGAAAAAATTATTTTTCCAAGAGCGAGCAATAATCTACCAAAAGAACCTAAAGAGATTAAGCCACACCCACATGGGACTGAACTGGGGGTTTTAATAAGAATGTTGAAGGAAACTAAATCAAGAAATTTACAATCCTTTTTAACAAGTGAATTTTGCAGGATTGGAAGCGGGACTGCTAAAGAGATGATAATAAAATCTCAGTTAAATCCAAATGACAAGCCGCAGAATTTAATGCATGACCAAGCTGAAAAATTATATAAATCAATGCAGGAAGCTAAGGTTATTGCGCCGCCAACAGATTGTTTAAGCCCTATAGGCGAAGATGATTTCTTAAAAAGCGTTCAGACAGAAATTAAGGCTGAGTTTTATACAGCTATAACAAGATCTCCAACATCTTATAGAGGCTATCCATTTCAAGTTGAGGCAAGCCTGGCATATGGGGGGGAATTAAATCCTGAAGATAGCATTAAGATAATGAGATTTGCAAACAGAGTTCCATTACTATACCAGCAAAGCGCCTGCGCAACTACTGAAGGCATTAAAGAAACAAACTGGAGAGCTTATGGCTTGCAGCAATCCGGGGGGAATTTACCAATTGGGCCTGTAATATTGGCTATACATATTGCATCTGTTTGGGTGCCGTTTACATCAGAAGCTAAAGAAGCGATTGCACATTATCCTGAGATTATAAAAGAGATAAAGTTAGCTGTGCAAGAGTGTGGAAGAAGGCTAGGAATTTATATCAGGAAAAATGTTAAAGCAAGGGAACAGAGAGAGAAAGCAAATTTATTTGAAAAGTATATACCAGAGTTAGCAAACTCATTAAGTGAAATAACCAAAGAAAATAAAAATAAATTAATTGAAGCATTGAACAAAAGATTAAAGAAAGACCTGCCTTTATTGTTGGAAGAGGGCAGAATAGATGAGAAAAAAGAAGTTGAAGGCGTGGTAGTAGAAAGAAATAAAAACGAAAAACAGAGCACATTGTAATAACATGGCAGAAAAAAAACCAATAGAAAAAATAAAGGATCTTGGAAATGATGTTGCTAAACAAATATTAAAGGGACAAAACCCTGCAATAGAAGTTCCGATAAGATCGCTTTCGAATGTTTTCTTTGATAAAAAAACCAGAACATTGGCATTAGGTGAAAATTTATCAAAAAGATCCTTCTTTAACATTGCACATGCAAAAAAGTTTTTACAGACTGTTGAGGTTGCTAAGATTGAAAAGGATTTATTGGAAACTGGAAAACATGCCAGCTTAAGAGATGTTTTTTATATGGCTAAGAGAACTATACCTGATACTAAAGTAAATCTGGTAGACGAGCAGCCAGAATCAGATGAGATAATACAGGATTTAGAATTAATAAGTGGATTATCAAGAGAAATGATGCATGTTAATGCTAATAAAATGGGATCTGTTGCCGGCAATGTAGTAATTGAAGATAGAGGGGATACAATTGATTGGGGGAAGTTAGGAAGCGGTGGCTGGAGTATTCCATCTAATGTTGAAGATATAAAATTCAAAAAAATGAATGCTAATTTTGTTTTATACATGGAGAAAGCAGCTATATTTGAGAGATTATTAGAGGATAAGTTTCATGAAAAACAGAAAGGGATAATATTATCATCACAAGGACAGACCACAAGAGGGATAAGAAGATTATTACAGAGATTATATGAAGAGTATAAATTGCCTATTTATGTTCTGTGTGATTTTGATGTGTATGGGGCATACATCTATTCTGTAATTAAATATGGGTCTATTAATCTGGCTTTCTTTTCAAAGCAATTAACAATTCCATCAGTTAAGTATTTAGGAATAACTTCTAAGGATATAGAAAAATATGATTTAAAAAAACATTTAATTAAATTAAAAGATACAGATATTAAAAGAATGCAGCAAGTAGCAGATTATGAGTGGTTTAAAGATAATAAAGCATGGCAGCAGGAGTTTAAAACTATGAAACAGTGGGGGGCTAAGGCAGAAATACAAGCTTTAAGCGCCAGGGGCATCTCATTTATTACTGAAAAATATTTGCCCGAAAAATTAAAAAATAAAGAGTTTTTAGAATAATTGTTTTGTATCTTGATAAGCAAGATCTAAAGTTGCTAATAAAAATGGTTGAGTATTATAATCTGTGCAGAAATCTGTAATCAGCTTAATAGTTTTATTTCTTGCTATTCCATTATCTTCATAACCAAGAGTTGCAAGTGCTGACCATTTTGCTATTAGTTTTAATGCTCTCCTCACTTGTTTATCATCTTTTGGCCCTGATGAAAATTCCTGTTTTAATGTAGTGGTTACTAAATCTAAACTGTTTATAGGGGGGCTATTATTCTGACTACTTTCTGTAAATGTTTTTAGATCACTAATCCTTTCTGTAAATAACCCTTGTCTAAGGTGTTCTGAAAAATGAATTTCATAATCTTTAAGTTGTGGGCATGAGATTGCAAATTGGCTATATTTTTTATTAACACCACCAAAGATTTTGTTTGTTACATTTAAAATCTCTTCTAAATCCAGCATATAAGTTTGAATTAAAGGTTAATTTATAATAACTTATATAGGTGGGTATATATTTTTTATTACTCTCTTTTAGTTGGTTATATCCCCGAATAGGATAAAGCAAGTATATAAAAGCTTAAAAATGAGGGAATACTGATTTAGGGGAATGTCAAAAGAAGAAGTATATAAAAGGATTATTAGAGATAATCTGGATAATGTGATTGATAGTGGTTATATCCCCGAGCTTGGGATACATAAAGCTGGGAAAGTAAGAGATGTGCATTTTATATCCAAGGAAACAGGTAAACCTATTGTAATGATTGCGAGTGATAGGATTTCTGTCTTTGATTGTATCTTAAACAAAAGGATCCCATTTAAAGGACAAGTTCTTAATTTGCTTAATAGATGGGCTTTTGATCATTTAAAAGAGATTATCCCAAATGCTTCCTTAGACAGCCCACATCCAAATGTGATTGTGCAAAAATATTATAAAAATATAATGATTGAGTGTGTGGTAAGGGGATTTGTGTGGGGGAGTTTAGCCCAGAATTATGAAGATGGAAAAAGAGAAATTTGTGGAATCAAACTACCTGAAGGATTATTAAGATACAGAAGACTAAACGAACCAATCTTTACTCCCGCAACAAAATCTGAATCAGGCCATGATGAGAATATAGCTTTTGAAACTGTAGAAAAAATATTGGGGGGGGCTATTGCGGAAAAAGTAAAAGATGCCTCCATTAAACTGTATAAAAAGGGTGTAGAAATTGCATTAAATAATGGTTTATTATTTATTGATACAAAATATGAGTTTGGTTTGGATGAAGAAGGAAATCTATATTTAATTGATGAGGCAAATACACCTGATTCTTCCAGATATTGCACTGTAGAGGAATATAAAAAATTTAAATTTATTGAAGATGAAATGAGAACTGGAAGACACAAAAATGTTTCAGAATTATTGAAGTTAAAACCTGAATTAAAAATAGAGGAATTATCAAAACAATTTGTAAGAGATGTGATAATAGAAAAGGGATTTGGTTATAGCAGCACTGGAGAGGTTCCTAAACTAACCGACGATGATGTAGTTGAAATTTCTTACAGATATATTAAGTTATATGAGCTTTTAACTGGCAAGGAATTTGAATTCCCAAAAAGTAATGTAAGATTTGATTTGCTTGATAAGTTAAAGAAAGAAGATTATATTAAGGGGGAGATTGTCGTTATAATTGCTGGTTCTGATAGTGATATGCCACATATACAGGAAATAAAAAAAGAATTAGATAGCTATGGGATAAGGTCTGAAATAAGGATTTGTTCTGCACACAAACAACCAGCAAAATGTGAAGAAATTATTTATAAATATAACCAATCTCTAGAGCCTGTTGTTTTTGTTTGTGTAGCAGGTGGGACTGATGCTTTATCCGGTGTCGTTTCTTTTCATAGTGTAAACCCAGTTATCAGTTGCCCACCAAATAAAGAAGAATACCACTCATGTATAACCAACCCACTAGGCAGCTCTAATTCTTTAATAATAAGACCGGCAAATGTTGCTAAGCATATAGCCCAGATATTCAGACAATATAACTTAGAACTACAAAAAATCTTAAGAGAAAATAATCAAAATAAAATAAAAAAACTTGAGCAAGCAGATAATAGTTTTAATAAAAAATAATTAAAACCTAAGGTTCAAATATGGAAAAAGATGTATACCAAGATCCGTTAGTAAGCAGATATACAGATAAAGAAATGCAGAAGATATTTTCAGAGAATTTTAAATTCAGGGCGTGGAGAATGTGCTGGATTGCTTTGGCTGAAGCCCAGATGGAATTGGGATTAAAACAAGTTACAAAGGAAATGGTAGAAGAATTAAAAAAAGCAGCTGAAGAAGAGATTGATTATAAAATCGCAGAAGAAAAAGAGAAAGAAATAAGACATGATGTGATGTCACACGTTTATGAATTTGGTTTACATTGCCCTAAAGCCAAAGGAATAATTCACTTAGGAGCTACTTCACAGTTTGTTGGGGATAATACTGATTTAATACAAATGAGAGAAGCTTTAGAGATAATTAAAAAAGATTTAGTTAATACAATTAATAATCTAGCCAAGTTTGCGGATAAATATAAATCTTTAGTAACTTTAGGCTATACGCATTCTCAACCAGCACAGCCAACAACAATAGGCAAGAGAGTTACATTATATATCCAGGATTTATTAATGGATTTGAAACAGATTGAATTTGCTGAGAGCATGATGAAAGCAAGAGGCGAGAAAGGAACTGTTGGAACACAGGCATCTTATTTAGAATTGTTTAATGGGGATTATGAAAAAACTAAACAACTTGATTTATTAGTAAGCAGGAAGTTGGGATTTAAAGATTCTTTTTCTGTTTCTGGACAAACATATACTAGAAAGTTTGATACGATAATTGCTAAAGCCTTATCAGGCATAGGAGAATCTGCTAATAAATTTGCTGTGGATTTAAGATTAATGTCAACTTTTAAAATTATGGAAGAACCTTTTGAAGAGAATCAAACAGGAAGTTCTGCAATGGCCTATAAAAGAAATCCAATGAGATGCGAGAGAATGACTTCACTTTGCAGGAAATTAATTAATTTACCAATAGATTTTAGCCATACGCATGCTAATCAATGGTTTGAGAGAACTTTAGATGATTCAGCAATAAGAAGAATTATACTCCCGCAACTGTTTTTATTAACAAATGCTATTTTAAAATTATATCAAAATATTTCTGAAGGAATGATTGTATTTGATGAACAAATTAAAAAATATCTTAGGGAAGAACTACCATTTATGGCGACTGAATCTATATTAATGGAACTAGTTAAAAATGGCAAAGACAGGCAGGAGATGCATCAGATAATCAAAGAGCATTCTTTTGAAGCAGCTAAAACAGTTAAACTTGAGGGGAAAGCTAATGATTTATTTGAAAGATTATTAAAAGATACCAGATTACAATTAGATAAAGAATTTTTAAACAGCTTAATTGAAAAACCTGAGAGATTTGCAGGTGCTGCAGCAATACAAACAGAAGAATATCTAAAAAACGAGGTTGAGCCTATATTAGTTAAATATTCTGATTTTATAGGGAAATCTGATTCTGAGATAAGAGTTTAATAATGGGGGTTCCGAAAGTTGAAAATAATTAAGAATAGAAATGGTGCAGGGGGATTATAATATGGGTATTAGCGATAAAGAGATTAAGTGGGGTTTGATTTTAAACAAAGAACAATAATCAATAAGTTGATAAATTTTAATGAATTGAGGATATTTGAAACTGCAAAAGGTCAGCATAACCTCATCACAATTCTTCGAAAAAACTTAGATCCTGAATTCATTGCACAAACAAGCATGACACAAAGAAAAGGAGATGCGAACAGCAAAATATTGAATAGTATTTTATACAACAAAGATGAAAAAACAAATTATTTTTTTATCAAACAATCTGAACTTTATGAGGGTAATGAAAATTATATTCGACTTTCTGGGCTTATGAAAATATCTACAAATCCAATTGAAAAGCTTTTAAATAAATTGACAATAAATTCTATTCCATTAGTTAAAATTAAAAATATAAATCAAGGATTATTAACTGGGGCAGATAAAGTAACTGAAAAACATATTGATAAATTTAAATATAATAATATTTCAAAGAGGGAAGGAATTTTTGTTTTATCTGATAAAGAGATAAAAAATCTTAATTTAAGTAAAGAAGAAGAAAAGATAATAAAGCCCTTTTATAAAAATTCAGATGTTAGCCAATATTTTACTAATTCAATTGAAAACAAAAAAAATCTTATTTATCTTACTCGTGATTTAAATATTAAGGACTATCCAAATATCCAAAAACACATAATAAAGTATGAAAAAATAATCAAAGCCAGAAGTCAAGAGAGGGGAGAGATGCAAGCAGCATTAAAACTTGGTAAATGGTGGGTAATTTTTGCAGCAAGACCGGGTGTTGATTTTGATGGACCAAAAATTGTATGCCCTCAAAGATCCCTTTTAAATTCTTTTGGATATAATGAAGAACCTTGGTATGCAAGTGCAGACATATATTATATTACAGATATTGATGAAGATAATAAAATAAAGATAGAATTAAAATATATTTTATCTTTGCTTAATTCGGGATTATATTTTGCATGGTTGTATTATCGTGGGAAAAGAAAAGGAGAATTACTGGAGTTATTATATCAACCTCTTTCAGAAATACCAATCAAACAAATTTCTCCAGAACAACAAAAACCATTCATTCAATTAGTTGACCAAATCCTTTCTATAACAAAAGATAACAATTATTTAGACAACTCTGACAAACAGGCAAAAGTTAAGAAATTAGAGAAAGAAATTGACCAATTAGTTTACAAATTATATGAATTAACGCCTGAAGAGATTAAGATTGTTGAGGAGTTTAAGGGGGGAAAGTAAACTATGGATACTAAATCAAAAGAATTCGAAGATTTAAAGAACGAGAAAGGAAAAATTGCAGAGAGCAAATCAAAAGACTCTCGCACTACAATACCTCGAAAATGATGAGTTTAAGCCTTCTAATGAGGAGATTTTTCATTCAGTTCCCACTTTTGGTCTTTCGGATCAACTGAATTAAAAGAAAGGTTTTTAAATGAATTTTAATAGTTTTGTTTTAAGCCTCGGTAGCTCAGACGCTACGAAATAGCGGAGCAACAGGTAGAGCACGTGTTGCGGATGTTGATCTGCACGTGAAGCTGTTATAATCCTTTAGGATTATAGAGACCACGGGGTCGGCAGTTCGAGTCTGCCCCGAGATTAAGAAAACTTAACGGGAAGCGTAACTACCTTACGCCGAGGCTTTTATTTTTTAAATTTTTGAGTCCTGATATTTTTCACACAAACAACAATTTTAAAAACCCTTTAGATTCATTATTTTATAGGGGCCCATAGCTCAGCCTGGTGGAGCACTACTCTGATAAGGTAGGGGTCGGCAGTTCAAAAAGCTTTCTTGGGAAGAAACCCCGGAAAGAAATATGGAAGTCTGCCTGGGCCCACATTTCCATAAGATTGATAAATAGTAAATTGGGTGAAAAAAGATGCCAAGAACTAAAAAACATAAAAGAGGAGTCTCTAAAAAAGATATTGAAGTAAAAGAAGTATTTAAGGAAGAACCGATCAAAGAGGATATTATTAATACCCCGCCAGAAATTATAAAGGAATTAAATAACGAAAATAAATCTTCAAACAAGGGTTATGTGCCTGTAATAATATTAATTATTTTAGTTTTATTTGCAATATTCATACCAAAGAGGGAAGTTGTAAGTGGTATAGATTATAGCGGCTCTGATAAATTGTATGAGCTAACAGAATTTGCAGCGATAGATGAGAAAATAGCGGCTAATTTAGTTACGATTAAAGGTGTAAAATTAGGGGATATACCCACCACTGTAAAAGAAAAGTTAGGAAATCCTGATTTTCAACAGGCATTTGATCCAAATATCTTAAATTTTGAATATTCTTCAACTATAGACACATTAGGAAGTGGAATTTTACTGCATTTTGAAGGGGGCATTTTAACAAGAATAACAATAGCAGAGCCGTTTAATAAATACTTAAAGGATAAAATAAAGATTGGGAGCACAACCGAGGATTTATATAAGCATTTAGGCAAACCAACCAAGATAGAGCATATACAGGAATCAAAGGATAGCCCAAAGGCCTACAAAAAGATAATATTTGGAGATTTGGGATATGAATTTATAATTGATAAAGATGTTATTAAGTATTATTCTTTTGTTTTACCCGATAAAATTAAAAATAAAGGAGCGGTTACAATTTAAAACAAAGCGTATATCCCATAACCAATTATAGCTATAACAATTACTATTACAACAACTGCAATTATTATTTTTGCACTGCTTTTATTTGTTTCTTCCTTAAAAATATTTTCTACGCTTAATTCTTCCTGCGGTTTTAAAACCTTAACATCGTCTTCTATATCATTGAGTTTTTTATTTAAATTTTTTATTTCTGATTTAAATTCAGATTTTGCTTCTTTAACATCTTCTGATTTTACTTCTATTAATTTTTTAAATTCTGACATTTCCTTATTCAAATTATCCATAGATTCCAGGTAATCTCCCTTTAGGTTATTTATGACTTTAGTTATGCCATCTAATGCTTCTTCTGTATCTTCCTTGAAAATTTCCAAGTCTTTTCTTAAAACTTCAAAATTAGATTTGTTTTCAAGTATTCCTTTTCTGTTTGAATCTAAAAGATTATGCGTGTTATCTATATCTTTTTTAACTGCTGAAAAAGAAAATTTTACATTGTTTTCAAAATTCCTTAAGTTTCTTCTTAAAAACATTTTATTTAAACCTCCCACTTAAAGTTTTAATTTAAAGTTGTATATAAGTTTTATCGTGATTTAAAATATAGAATCGAATTTTAGAATAAGATAATAGTAATAATAAACTATTTAATCTCGGAACCTGCTTTTACATCTTTATCAACAGTTAATGCAACTACTTTATTTCCGTCAATGGCAGCTAATAACATTCCCTCTGATTTAAACCCTCTTAAGTCTCTCGGTTCCAAATTTGTTAAGACTATAACTTCTTTCCCTTTTAATTCTTCAGGTTTGTAATGACCCTTTAATCCAGCTACAATCTGCCTTAATTTATCACCTGTATCAACTTCCAAGATTAATAACTTGTCTGCGTTTGGATGCTCTTTAGCAGATTTTATTTTGCCAACTTTGATTTCTAGTTTTTGGAATTCTTCATATTTTATCATGGGTTTTGGTTTAGTTTGTGTATTTTTAATTGTTTCTGTTTGTTCAATGGAATACTTTGTTACTTTAGATGTTTTTTGTTTTAATTCTTCAATTTGACAATCCTCAATTTTATGGAATAGAATTTCTGGCTCGTTAATTTTATGATTTTTTAGATTAAATCTCTTTATATTATCCCAATTACTTTCGCTACAATTTAGCATTTTCAATATTTTTTCAGAGGTGGCTGGTAAAAAGGGATTTATTAGAAGACCCAGAACCTTACATAGATTAGCACAATTAAAGACTGCAGTTTTGTCTTTAGTTTTCCATGGTTTTGTTTTATCAAAATATTTATTTCCTAAATCAGATAGTCTTAGAATTTCCTGCATTGCTTTTCTTAATTCAACTTTCTCAAACGCCACAATTACCTTGTCGATTTGCTTGTTGGCGGTATTTATGAAATGATCTCCTTTAGAAAGAGGTATTTTTTTATTGAAGTTATTCCATGTAAATTTAAGCACTCTATTTATAAAATTTCCGAAATTATCAACTAATTCTTTATTTATTCTTTCCTTGAATTCATCCCAAGAAAAATCTGTATCTCCTGTTTCGGGAATAGTAAAAGAAAGGTAAAACCTCCAGTAATCTGAACTTAAATTTGTATTTGGTAAATTTTCACAAAAAACACCTCTCTCTTTACTTTTTGAAAACTTTCCACCTTCAAAGTTTAGATACTGCAAGCCAACAACATTATAAGGCAGGTTATAACCCTTGTGGGCAATTAGTTCTGCAGGAAATAATATTGTGTGAAAAGGAATATTGTCTTTCCCAATAAAATGATAAATCTTTGATCTTTTTTTAAGCCAGAATTCTTTCCATTTTTTATTATGCCATTCTTTTGTTGCACTTATATAACCAATAGCTGCTTCAGCCCATACATAAAAAACTTTATCTTCATACCCTTTGATTGGAACTTTAATACCCCACTTGAGATTTCTTGTTATACATCTCGGTTTTAACCCTTCCTTAAGCCATGCAAAAGCCATATTTCTAACTTGTGGGCGCCAATGTTTGTTTGATTTAATCCATCTTTCCAGTTTCGTAGATAATTTAGTTAGATCTAAAAATAAATGTTTCTCTTCTTTAAATTCTATATCTGTAGAATTGCAAACCACACACTTCGGATTTTTTAAATTTGCGGGGTCCAGCAACTTGCTACACTTTTCGCATTGATCCCCCCGGGCATTTTCATAGTGACAATAAGGGCATTTACCTTCAATATATCTATCTGATAACTGTCGATTACAATTTTTACAAAATGGAAGAACTAGTATATCCTCTTTAAGAAAACCATTTTTGTAAACTTTAATAAAAAAGCTTTGTGTAAACTTATGATGGATTCCCCGGCTTGTTCTTGAAAAGTTGTCATAAGAAAAATTAAACCAATTGTAGATTTCTCTGTGTATCTTATAATAAAAGTCGCATAATCTTTGTGGTGTTGTGTTTTTCTGTATTGCTGCGACTTCTGTTGCAGTGCCATGTTCATCTGTCCCACCGACAAAAACGCAATTATGCCCTACTAATCTACAATAACGAGCAAATATGTCTGCAGGCAGATGGCTCCCAACTATATTACCCAGATGCGGCACATTGTTAACATATGGTAATGCGGCTGTTATAAGGCGATTTTCTTTTTTGAATTTCATCTAAACCTCCAGTTTCTTTCTGAAATATTCATTTTTGCCAGCTTTAAATTCTTTTCCTTGTGTTTAAGATAGGGTTTAATCCCATTGAAAAACTGTTTTTCGCAGAGCAAAACCCTATACTTTGATATAATGCGCCGTGTGGGAATTGAACCCACGTCTAAAGCTTGGGAAGCTCTAATTCTAACCACTAAACTAACGACGCTTCAAAACTGTTTTAAATTATTAACTTATAAAACTAATCATTAATAAAGCTTTTAGCCTGAGATTTAAGAATTTTTAGGATGTTAGAAAGAAAATTAAATGATGATAGGTTTAATATTACCTCAGAAATAGACCGTGCAATTGAAGAACGAGATGAAGAATTTTTTGAAAATATTTTTAAAGAATTGCCTAGAAAATTTAACTTACAGGAGTTGCATGATGCAGTAATTAGATTATGGGGGCATGTTGCCGGGGATCAACCAGGAAGAATATTAGAATACTATCGATTCAAAGATATGGTTTATAGTCAAGACAATAGTTATACTAAGAAGAGGTAACTAAATTTTTAACCAATGTAATTTATGCTTTTTCTGTTAGCTTTTGAATCTTCCATAGACCAAAGAGTTTCTTTTCCTTTTTTAATTAATTCGGCTGCTTTAATGAAATCATTTATTGATATATTTTTTTTATTGGAAGATGCTGCAATTCTAGCTGCATTCAAAACAACCTTTTTAATATCGCCGCCTGTGAAATCAAACCTTTCAGACAACTCTTTAAAATTAACATCCTGTGCTAATGGTGTTTTTTTGTCCAATAACAGCTGATAAATTCTTTCTCTTTGTTCAGGAGTTGGATGTTCAAATAATACATGAGCAGAGATTCTTCTTTCAAATGCTTTATCTAAATTTTGCGATAAATTTGTGGAAAATATAACAACACCCTCAAAAAATTCCAACTCTTTTAATAGAATATTCTTGTCCATATTAATTAAGCTGTCTGTGCTGTCCATTACAAAAGTTCTTGAGGATATTATAGAGTCTGCTTCATCAAAAAATAAAACTGCATTGTCTTTTGCTGCTTTAAAGAAAACATATCTTATATTTTTCCCGGTTTCACCTATATAGCTATCAACTAAAGAAGAGTAGTCAACAATATATAATTTTTTATTTAATTCTTTTGCAATTACCTCTGCAGCTAAAGTTTTACCCAAACCCGGCTGACCAATAAAGTTTAATGAAACTGCCTTACCTATATTATGCTTCTTGTTTAAACCCCATTTATTAAAGATTAAATCGTGATTTTTAATTTGAGATAGTGCTGATTGAATCTCTTCTAAATTTTTTTCAGTTAAGACCAGATCTTTAAATGTTTTTTTAGGATTAATAACTCTGAAAAAATCTGGGCCTTCTTCTTGAATGTCATCTTCAAAGCTTATAAATTGCCTGATATTATTCGGCTCTAATTCTAGGATCTCTCTCTTAAATGTTTTAAATTTCTTGAATGGAAGTTTTATAGACATATTATTTTTTCTAAAAATTATTTCTGTTAATTTTGCAGTTGGTCTTAAGCTTATTATTTTATTTGATTTTCCTTTTAAGTCTTCTTTAAATTTCAAAAAATCTTCTGTTTTCAAGGAAACAATTGCTTTATTATGATGTAAGGCTATTTGTATATAAACATCAGATCCTTTCTCAATATACCATGCATCAAAGCTTTTTCCCTTATACATTTTAAATCCTAGATTATAACAAACATTAAATTATTTAAACCTTTCTAAACCATAATCTCTTTTTTAGCCCATTCTTCCATAGTCAGGACTTTTCTAGTGCAGAACTTTTTTCCTTCCCAGTAAACATAACAATTTTTGCCAAATTTCTCCCATCTTAGACAGCCCTTACAGACCTCTGGCGCTGGTTCTTTTGGCTTACTATCCTGTTTTTTATTTTCTTGTTGATAGTCTTTCATTTAAAGTTTTAAGAATGAAATTGCTTTTAATACTTTTGGTTTTAGCTTTTATATCTTAGAACAAATAAGTAAGGTTTTAGCTTTTGGTTAGGTTATATAATATAAGCTTAGAATTATAAGTGCTCCCGCTGAGATTTGAACTCAGGTCTTAGGCTCGAGAAGCCCAAATTCTAGACCGGGCTAAACTACGGGAGCTTATTTTAAAAGAGTAAATTTTGCTTTTTAAATGTTTAGGAGAATTTAGCCCCGAGAGGATTCGAACCTCTGTCAACAGGGCCAGAGCCTATTATCCTGGACCGCTAGACGACGGGGCTATACAATAATTAACAGATTACGTATTTTTAAAGCTAATCATAAAGCTTAAAAGTAAAATGGATACAACTAGTGGATGGAATTTATAAGAAAAATAGCAGAAAATAAAGCTGATGAAGAAACCCATAGAATGTTTACAAGATTTAGCAAGGGTATTTTTGAAGACAGGGCTTTATTAAAAATTAAAAAAAGGGGTAATAAAATTGATGTTAAGAGTTCTTATGATGTCTATGAGGAATTGTTTAATTTAGTGTTAAATGAGGCTGAAGAGGTTGAAGTTGTCGGTATATTATTTAAAAATAGAAAAAAAGAGGATTATACTGGTAAAGTTTTATCTAAAGATTTAAGAGAAAAAGTTAAAGATTATGATTTTGCATTATTGGATGTAAATGCGGGGGATTATCAATTAAAATGCAAGAAAAAATTACCTAAGCCTGGAAAAGAATTAAATCCTAAATTTTGTTCTGCTACATTATCATTGAAAGCATTAGAGATATTAGCCTTTGATTTTGATAAGAATTTTAAGACTGTGGAAATAAAACATACTTTTTTAATTAATGAAATAATATTGCCTGAAGGTGAAGAAGACCCTGTTGTTTTAAGAGTTAAATCCAAAAGAAAGGGAAAAATAATAAGAAAAATAAATTTAGATGGTGTTGAAACTAGTAAAGAGATTGAATTTATTACTTAGAATTATTCTAAAGCAGTTCTTAAAATTTTATTATTTAGCAGAAATTCATCTATATTTAACTGATTTATTCTAACTGCTGAATCTGTTAAAGAATTAATGAAGGTTGCCTGATGGGGTTTAATGTTTGCGTATAAAGAATTAATATTTAACTCTGTTAAGCCATTTATAACCAAATTAGTATTTTCCTTTAATTTGCCAGTTAATATATTGAAGTTTTGCTTGTTTACAACTTCACCTATGTAATCATCCTTAAATAAATTAATTTTTGAATTTTCCAGTTTTAAGTTTGTTGGAACAATAGCGGAGAATTTACCACCAATATCAATAAATTCTTTGTTGAAAATGTTAAAGCCTTTTTCTCCTAAGCTTAGAATACTATTATTAATCAAGGCTTTGCCATTAAACTGATTTAAATTAACTAGACCTGAAATTTTCATTTCTCCATTTCTTAAAATATAGGTTTCTTTGTCTTTGTTTTTTTTATAAATGACTATTGCATTGCCAAGAGGATTTATGAAAGAATTCTTTTCTGAAGTAGTGTAGCGCATTTCTAATAAATTACCGCTTTTATCTAATCTTACTAAACTACCAGGATCCATTTTTGGAAGCTTTGTGCCTTTATAGATTATTTCTGATTTATCATCTATTGAGATTAGATAAGCTTCACTATCATAAAAATACAGATAAATATTATTAACATAAATTTCATTATCTTCAAGATTAAAGAAAGCACCTATATTGTCGCTATTGACTATGAAGTCCATATAGACTAACTGACCAAATTCATCAACAGTCATTAAAATTTTATCTTTATTTGGATTAAAGCCTGATTCTGAAAATTCCAGTGAGGGGGCATCAAAATCAGAAAAAAATGCATAAGTCTGAATAGACAAAATTACAAAGATTATTAATGTTAAATATTTTTTCATTCGTTAGCCTCTATCTCATCTTGTTTTTGTGATGTAGTTTGCTTGTTCATTTGACCTGATGGCCTGCCCTGCACATTTTTAGGGAGTATTCCTTTTAATGTCTGAAAAAATGTAATTGTAGCTTGTGTATTTGGATCAGCATCTTTCATAGCTAAAGAAAAAAATTGTTTGTATATTATTCCTCCAACCTGTCCACTTACAATGGCTTTATAATAATCAAAATATTGCGCATATTGATTTAAGATATTAGTTGCTTCTTTAATCCCTTGATCCCCCTGCTGATTTGAAGAGCCTGGAAGTGATGGCTGTGCTGAAGCAAATGCTGCTGCCAATAGTATTAAAATTACTGGTATTGATATTATTATTTTTTTCATGTTCCGAAGTAATTTGCAAATATATATGCAAAGGGCTTATTATTAATTTTGCTTTTTTTATCTGTGACGACGTAGATTAGGATATTATTCTTATAACCAACTATGTCGATATTTAGATCAGATTTTAATAGGTTAGCAATGTCAATATTTTTGGGATCTTTTAAGTGTTGAGTGATTATGGATAAAATAAAATCGTAAATGTAGCCTAGCCTGACTTTTATTTCAATGTTGTAGTTTTCTGGCAAGCTTTCTATTCTATCACCTTGTTTTATTCTGATTGGATAAGATACTTCAATTTTTATATTATCTTTATTTATTGCTGTTTTTGAAATAATTGAGCCTTGCTCTAAAATTAATTTATTCCCTTTTATGCATAATGGGAGATTTTTTTCTATATAAGAGTTTATTTCAGATTTTATGCCTTCTAAAGAGTTTATTATAGCAGAGTCTTTATAATAGCCAAAGCTTAGAATAGAATCATTTATCGTTAGGAATTTATTTGGTTTTTCTGTATACCCCCCTTGTAAGCCCAAAAGTAAGATTGCTTCATTTGCTGTATTCATTAAACAACTTTGAATATTTGACGTTAGTGTATTTGCAATTGATGATTTTACAATTTCTGTTTTTGGGCTTATTAATGGAATAGATTTTAAGAAGTATATTAATGAGAATAGGATAACTATTATCAAAGCGATTACTAAGAAAATACTAAGTTGCCCTCTTTTTTTCATAGTTTTAAAGTATTTTTAAATTATTTAAAGATGATTACTCGTATTGGCCTATTTTTTGTAATATTTTATCTTTTTATTGTGGGGAACATTGCAAAACACCTGTTTTTGAATGTGTTAAGGTCTAAAATAATTTAGACAATGTCAAGACGAAAATATAAGAAATAAAAGAGATATTAGTTTAAATTAATTTCTATTTTTTTAACCTTCGTTTCCTATGGAAAATTCGGGCGGGCCAAATACCGAGCGAGGAACCCGAGTCCGAAGGGCCCCCGCCGCAAAGGAAGCCGACCCCACCTGAATCGGCATTGAACCTCGGCACATGACCGTTTCTTGGATACCAAGAAGAATCTCTTCCTTCTTTGATAGTGTTTTTTACTAAACCTTGAGAAGTATAGCCATTACTTACCCAATCTCTTAAATCTATTCCTTGTATTTTATCTACCATTAATGTATCTTTATCTAAATCTTCTGTAACAATTTTAATTTCTTCATTTTTTTGAACAATTGGGTGAGCTATAGTTAATTTACCATTTTCACTTAGAAATCTAGCCCATAACCAAATTGCTCTCCAAGGATCTCTTATTTCCATAATATCTGATTTTATTTCTATTAATCTTTCTTTTGTTACTGGTTCTCCATCTTCGTATTTAACTTCTCTTCTTCCTCTTATACCTTCATTTAAACGATTTAAAGCCCTATTAAAGTACCAAGGGGAAAGAAAAAATAAACCTTGAGTTTTAAGTTTATTGTAAAGTTTTTCTGTTTGATCAAAAGTTAAATTACCTATAAAACCTTGATCATTATTACTTACCTGTAATTTTAATTCTTTTGCAGCTTTTAAAACCTCTGGTGAAACTGCTAATCTTGAGTCTGCAAAGGATATATCTGGATGTATACCATTATAATTTTTTGGAGTACAAAATTCTCCTGGTAAACTAATGTATCTTTGAGGTTGGAAAACTTCTTCAACTTTAAAGTTTAAAGAATATTCCCCTAATATTGAGAGGTTCTTAGCTAAGTCTGTTAAGGCATTAACTTGATTCGATTTAACTACAAACTCTAAAGTTACTTTTTGTTTTTGCATAAAGCTTTGTTAAGTTTAATGGTTTATAAACCTTTCGCATTTGTTACTACTTTTAAATTAAGAAAAGGTTTAAATAGATATAATCCGCAATAATAATATGAAAATCTTAGCTGCAGGGGATATACATGGAGATATTCACTTAGTTAAAAAACTAGTTGCAAGAGCAGAGAAAGAAAATGTAGATTTAGTGATTTTATGCGGGGATTTAACTATGCATGAGAGTTCAACCACTAACTTAATTGGACCATTTTTAAAGGCCAATAAAAAGGTGGCATTAATACCGGGTAATCATGAGACAAATGCAACTGCAGATTTTCTAGCTAAATTGTATGGGGTTAAGAATCTACATGGAAGCTTTTTAAAATATGAAGATGTTGGATTATTTGGATGTGGCTCTGCAAATATAGGCTTATTCCAACTAAACGAAAAAGAGATTTACTATACTTTAAAGAAAGGCCATGAAGGAGTTAAAAGTGTTAAAACTAAAATAATGGTGACTCATGTTCATCCTGTTGGAAGCTTAATGGAAAAATTAACTGCTCATTTTCCAGGTTCTTCTGGCGTTCAAAAGGCTATTGAGAAGTTTAAACCTCAAATTTTATTATGCTCCCATGTGCATGAAGCTGCCGGGATGGAAGAAAAGATAGGGAATACCAGAGTTATAAATGTTGGAAGAGAGGGAAAGGTTATAAAATTATAGCTATTTTAGAGACTAGAAAAGAATATAAACTATTTTTAATAAAAGCTTCTTGATGGAAAAGAAAATATTAATTTTGATTTTTGTTGTAGCCTTTTTATTAATTAGTTGTAAATCCAAAACTATTGAGATAGCTGAAGAAACAAATGGTGTTGGGAAGGCAGTTGATTTGAAAGTCGAAATTAAAGATGAGCCAAAAGCTGAAGAAAAAGAAGAGATATTCGCATTAAAAACTGACAAAAAAAGATATAATGCCGGGAATGGCTTATATTTAACTTTTAAAAATAATCATGAGAAAGATACTAAGATTAGAATTGGTGAAGGCATAAACCTGTTTAAGCTTGAGGGAGATTCTGTTATAGATTATGGCGCTACAAAATTAGCCTGTGAATGTGATAAGCAATGTGAGCCTAAAGTGAATAACTATGATGCCCCTACAAAAAGCACTTTTTCAATACCAATAATGTTTAATTTAGGGATAGAGGTTTGCAGTAAAGGAAAAAAAGTTAATAGAGAATTAGAAAGCGGTGTGTATAAAGTAGGAGTTGAATATTTAGACAGGGGAGAAACTGATGTCTGGAGAAAGATTGAATCAAATACATTTATAGTAAGCAAGTAAATTTTTTAGGAAGATTTTTAAAACTATTCTTTTAAACTATATATTATGGGATATGATCTACTGGTAGCTGAAAAACCAATCGCATGCAAAAAAATTGCTGAATCCTTGAGTGATAATAAACCCAAAAAATTAATGCATGGAAAGGTTCCTTATTATGAGATTGCAATTAATGGGGAGAAGGCTGTAGTTGGAAGTGCAGTTGGGCATTTATTTTCTTTGAAAGAGAAAAATGGGAATGGGTGGAAATATCCTGTTTTTGATTATGAGTGGAAGGAAAAATACTTAGTGGATAAAGAGGCAATTAATACAAAAGAATTTATTGATGCTTTAAAAGAATTAGCTAAAGGGGCAGATAAATTTACTGTGTGCACTGACTTTGATGAGGAAGGAAGCACTATAGGCAAAGAGATTGTTGAATATGTGTTTAGAAAGAAAGATGCAAGAAGAATGAAATTTAGCTCCTTAACCAAAGAAGAATTACAGGAATCTTATAAAAATGTATCAAAGCATTTAGATTGGGAGCAGGTTTATGCCGGTGAAGCAAGACATGAATTAGATTTTTTATACGGTGTTAATTCAAGCAGAGCTTTAACCTTAGCAGTTAAAAGCGCTGGAACTTTTAAGATATTGTCGGCTGGAAGAGTTCAAGGACCTGCATTAAAATTATTAACAGATTTAGAGAAAAAAATTAAAAAATTTAAACCTGAACCTTATTGGGAGATTTCTTTAAAAGGATTATTAAGTAAAACACAAATAGAAGCCTTTCATGTTAAAGGTAGATTTAAGGATAAAAAAGAAGCTGATAAGGTAATTAAAAATACTAAAGATAAAAAAGCCATTGTTGAGAAGATTGATAAAAAGATTATAACAATAAATCCACCATTTCCATTTGATTTAACTTCTTTGCAATTAGAGGCTTATAAATATTTTAATATATCCCCCAAACAAACATTAGCGATTACTCAAAGTTTATATGTTCGTGGTTATATTACATATCCAAGAACTTCAAGCCAGAAAGTTCCTGCTACATTAAACATTAAAAAATTATTAAGTAATTTGAATAAACAGGAAAAATATTCCAAGATTATTGATAGATTAATTTCTAAAAATAATTTGAAACCGAACGAAGGCCCTAAATCTGATCCTGCTCACCCAGCATGCGTGCCAACAGGGGAAATTCCTAAAAATTTAAAAGGTAGGGAGATCCAAGTTTATGATTTGATTGTTAGAAGATTTTTAAGCTCTTTTGGAGACAAAGCTAAAAAAGAAAATATGAACATTAAGATTGGGTGCAATAAAGAACAGTTTTCATTTTCCTGTTCAAAAATTTTAGAGAAAGGCTGGATGGAGATTTATACTTTTGTTAAAAGCGATTCTATTGAATTACCGGATGTTAAAGAGAATGAGGAAGTTAAAAACCCAAAAATTTTATTATATGCTAAAGAAACACAGCCTCCAAAAAGATTTACTCCTGCTTCTATTATCAAAGAACTAGATGAGAAAAATTTAGGGACGAAAAGCACCAGGGCATTGATCTTAGATACTTTATATCAAAGACAGTATATCCAAGAAAAATCTATTCAAGTTACTGATATAGGTGAAGCTGTTTGCGATACATTAGAAGAATATGTTCCTGAATTAGTGTCAGAGCAATTAACAAGACATTTTGAAGAGGAATTAGAGCAGATAAGAGAAAACAAAAAGAAGAAAGAGGAAGTAGTTGATGAGGCTAAAACAATTCTAAAAAAGGTCTTGAAAAATTTTAAAAGCAATGAAGATAAAGTAGGAAAGAAATTATTGAAAGCAGTTATAGAAACAAGAAATGAACAGGAAAATTTAGGCTTGTGCCCCGAATGTAAGAAAGGGGATTTAACTATAAGAAGAGGTAAATTTGGAAAATTTGTTACCTGCAATACTTATCCAAAATGCAAAATTACTTTTTCTTTGCCTTCAAATACACTTATATTGCCCGGGAAGAGATTATGTGAGATCTGCAATTATCCTATCATTAAGATTATTAAGAAAGCTACAAGACCAAGAGAGACTTGTTTAAATAAAGAATGTAAAAGCAAGGAAATCCCTAAAGAAATTCTAAAAAAATATGAAGGGAAAAAATGCCCTAAATGCCAGTCTGAATTAATTGTTAGAAAATCTGTTTATGGGAGCTTTTTAGCATGCCCTAAATACCCTAAATGCAGACATATAGAGCAGATTAAACTAGATTAAGAAATTTAATATTTTAAGATTTTAATTAACCGGTTTACTTCTATTGAAGATATCTCTTTAAGAAATCTAGTTTCAAATTCTTTAATTAGGTTTATTCTTAACTTGAAAGCATTTGCGTGCATTGTGTAAGCTAGCCATCCTTCAAAGCTTGAATAAATTTCATCGTAGTCTATTAAGTTTTCATCAAAAAGAAACTTGAAAGTGAGTAATTTTCTTTTCATTTTTATTATATTGTTTTTCTTTAATAATTTATGATAATAGAATATCCTGAAACCTAAAAATTGAATTCCTTGATTTAATTTTTTTATTTTAGATTTTCCATGATGTAGTTCAAGTTTTAAATTTGTTCTTAAGAAATAATTAATGGTGTTTTTTATTCTTTCTATTTTCTCCTTTGAAGCATGTAAGATAACAAAATCATCAACATAACGAAGATAATATTTTATTTTTAATTTGTGTTTAATAAATTGGTCTAATTCATTTAGATATACATTTGCAAAAAACTGAGATGTTAGATTGCCTAATGGCATTCCTTTTCCTTTTATTTCTGAATTAAAGTTATTTAATATTTGTTTTATTAACAATATGACTTTTTCATCTTTTGTTTTTCTTCCTATTATCCCCAACAAAATTTCGTGATTTACATTTTCAAAATAGTGCTTAATATCTGCTTTCAATGTATGCACTATTATGTCGTTATTTTTCGAGATTTTTCTCTTAAAAAAATCAAATCTTTGTATTGCTTTTAATGTGCCTTTGCCTTTTCTGTTTGCATAAGAATCGAAAATAAATGACTTATCAAAAAATAGTTCTAGGATATTGACCAAAGCATGATGGATTATTCTGTCTCTGAAGTCTGATTTTGATATTTTTCTTGTTTTTGGGTCTCTTATAATAAACGTCTTTAATGGTTTAGGCTTATAAGCAAGAAGCAAAAGCTCCATTCTTAACTGCAATAAATTATCCTTTAGGTTCTTTTTAAATTTAATTACATAAGATTTTTTAGTTTTATTTTTTCTTGCTTTTTTATAAGCAATTTCTAAATTTCTCATAGAACAAAATTTATTCCAGAGGTTTTTGAAGGTTTTCATTTTAACGTCTTGACATGTGGGGGTTATTCCGACGAAACGAGCATTGTTGTCAAGATGGCTGCTGCCACTGAATCCGTTGTTGAAGTTGTTGTTGACATAAAGCAAACGCCCGCACACTGTAGCTCTTTTACCTTCACTTCACCACTGCTTCAGCTTTTCGTTTCCTACTAAGTGTTACAGTTGTATTTTATAGCCCGGGAATGCCATGATAAAAGAGCATGTAGCCCCAACATATAACCTAAATTTCTTTGGGTTAATGCCAAGACAAAAAGAAATAAAACCTCTTAATTTAAAAAGCTATTTACAAAGAGCTTCTAAATTCGAAGCTAATTCTCTTAAGGCTGCTATTTCCATAGTTATATCTGGTTTAACTGGTAAAATTTCTGGACTAGCGCCTTCGGCGCTTTGATCTACCCCGACGAAACGAGCATCGCCGTCAAGATGGCTGTAGCAACCGAAACCGCCGTTGAAGTTGTAGCGGACATAAAGCAAACGCCCCGCCCCATCTATAAAATTATGATAGTTTCCAAAAGATTCAGCTCCTAGTTTGCTAAGTGTTTCTACATGTTCATTAGCCTGTTCAATACCACCCGATCTAACTGTAAATAAAGGATTTCTAACTAAAGAGCTTAAATCGTGATAACCAGATGATAATTGAGTTGCTTCTTTAATAGAAAGAACTACACCATAGTGTTTTAGTAATCCTAAAATGTCTTTTTCTGAAAGTTTTTTAAAATCCACATAGTTGATAACTTGGATATTTGTATCTGGTATTCTTCCTTTTCCTATTCCTTCTTTTAATAATGTTATTCCCCCACCCATATATTTTCCTGCACCTTCAACTAAACCTTTATCTAATGCTTGTTTTATTCTTTTAGGCTCATTAAAGACAAAACCACCCTGGAATACTAAAATATCGTTTCCTATTCTGCATTCTTCTGTTAATACTGTATACCATTTATCCAAAAATGGATGGTTTGTGGCTTTTTTTCCCTGAGTTTTAACTAAGTCTATTCTTGCCCGTATTAGATCTTCAGATGTAAATACAAACCCTTCTTTACCTGCATATTGTTGAGCTTGTGTTAAAGAATGAGGAATTCTATATTCACCATCTAAAACTGGAAATGCTTTAGCTACCTGCATTACTGTTACCGTTCTTGGGAATTTTATTAAATCATTATCTTGTGGCATTTTTGTTTATCCTCTTAGATTTATTAGATTTGAAAGGTTTATAAACCTTTCGCTTTTGTTACTACTTTTAAATTAATATATTTGATCAAACGCTTTTAAAGTATCATGGCGATTATACTTACTGCAGTTATTGACGCCTATTGTAGTAATTTAATTCCGCTCTCTTCTATACCCATTTTAGATTCAAACTCAAACGGCTTTTCAATTTTAATTCTTCTTGGCTTTATTTTTAACTGTATTAAACAATTACACCAGTTTTTTACCATTTCACCACCAACATTACTAATTTTTTTATCATCAAGATTTGTATAGACCTGATTTGTTATTAAAACCGGAATTGTCTTAGAGATTTCTTTTAGAATCTGAAACTGCTTGTCTAGAATTTTATTCGCTAAGTATTGATTTTTCTTTAATTCTTTTCTGTAAAATATTCCAATTGTATCTATAATTATTAAACTGAAACTGTTAAATGTTTTTTCCAGGCTTTGTATTGTCCTGTATTGCTCATAAAAGCTTTTAGGCTTTAAAATTATTAAGTTTTTAAGAAGATCTTTATTGTTTTGAGTTAATTGTAAAAATCTTTCAAAAGAGAAACCTTGTTCTGTATCAATAAATAAAACTTTCTTGTTTTCTTTTAAGAATTGTATTGAATATAATTTAACTAAAGTTGTTTTACCTGCAGAAGCAGGGCCATAGATTATAGTAATTTGTTGGTTAACTTTTTGTATTAATTCATCTAATTCTGAACAGCCTGTTTTCATGTAAATTCAAAGCAATTACCTATTAAAATAACTTACTGTATGATTTATGTAAAAAATGTTAAAAATTCTGTAAAGTTTATTAAAAGAACATAGATTTTACTTTTTACCGATAATTTTCCTGCCGTGCATGTAAGGCATTAAGACTTTGGGGACTTTTACAGTGCCATCTTTTTGCTGATAGTTTTCTAATATCGCTACCATGACTCTTGAGGTTGCAACAGCAGTATTATTTAATGTATGCAACACTCTTTGCTCTCCTTTCTTATTTACATATCTTATGTTTAAGTCTCTTGATTGATAGTCTGTGCAATTTGTTAAAGAACCAACCTCACCATACTGTTTTAAAGTAGGCCTATATGCTTCTACATCACAGGTTTTAGCTTTCCAATCCGCAGTATCGCCTGAGCACATCTCAAGAACCCTGTAAGGTATTTTAAGCTTCCTGAATATTTCTTCTGTATTTTTTAAAAGCTCTGCGTAGTATTTATAGGAATCTTCCGGCTTACAAAAAATAAACTGCTCTATTTTATTAAACTGGTGAGTCCGCCATAATCCTTTCTCGTTAATGCCGTGGGAACCAATTTCTCTCCTGAAACACATGCTATAGGAGAAATATTTTTTAGGAATATCTTTTTCACTTAAGACATCTCCTTTATGCATACCTAAGAGAGAATGTTCGCTTGTGCCTATCATATTCAAATTATCATTTTTTAAAGAGTAAATGCTTTTTTCAAATTCTTCTGAGTTCATGGCGGCATCCAATACATCTCTGTAGATCATTAGGGGCGTTTCAATGTAAGTGTAGCCTTTCTTCAACATAAAATCAATTGTAAATCTTATTAACGCCTGATTGAGAAGAGCTAAATCATTCTTAAGATAATAAAACCCACGACCTGCAACTTTTGCTGCTGCTTCAAAATCCGCCCAGTTGTTTTTTTCTATTAATTCTATATGGTTTAATAATCTGAATTTTGGTTTTGAAATCTTGCCAAATTTCTTAGCTACTGTGTTTTCTGCAGAGTCTTTGCCTTTTTTTACAGAAGAATGCAATATGTTTGGAATACCTCTTAGATTTTCGTGCAATTTGACTCTTAAGTCCACTTCTTCCAGATCTAAAAGCTTAATTCTTTCTGGAAGCTCTTTTATCTCTGTTACTAATCCCTTAATGTCTTTTCCTTCTTTTTTTAACTTATTAATGTTTTCTGAGATTATATTCCTTTTATTTCTCAAATCATCTAAATCCTGCTTAATTTTTTTCCATTTTGGGTAAAAATCCAGTATTGCTTTCAGATTATCAAGTTTGTATTCCTTACCTCTTTTCTTTATATCCCTGTTTACAAGTTCATGATTTTCCACTACAAATTTAATATCTAACATGAATGTTTTATAAAGTGTTATTTTATAAAGATTATTAGAAAAAATTATAAAAAGATTCACCCCTAATAGAAAATGAAAATGCAAATGCAAACATTTAAATATCCATTTTGTAGTATACAGATTTGAGGTGAAGGGGGGAGTTGTTAATGGGCAAGAAACAAAAAGATATATTTGAGGTTTTTTTTAGAAGAAAACCAGCTATGATTTTGGTTGCTTTGAATAAAGAGATGAGAAGCAAGTATGGGAGTGTTCTAGCGAAAGAGGTTGACTGCACTTATTCGCACGCTGTTAAGATTCTGCAAGAGATGGAAAAGGCGAGATTAGTTGTTTTTGAGAAACAGGGCAGAATTAAAACAATAAAATTAACAGATGCAGGCCAGAAAATAGCAGAGCATATAGGGAAAATAAAGGAAATTTTGTAATTATTTTTAAAGCCTGTAATCTTTTCTTAGTTTTTCCCATAAAGTAATTTGGATTGCTGATATCTTTTCTATGGGCTTATCAACTAATATTTCTCTTGTTTCTTTTCTTTGTAGACTCTTTTGGAATATTTTTACTGTTTGCGTTGTTTTACCATCTACATTTCTTACTCTATCTTCGCAAACCCATTTTTGAGAAACTGAAACTGGTTTTAATTTTATATCCCTCTTAGGATCAAATGGAGCAATCCAGGTCATATCAAGATCATTTGTTTCCTTACATGGTTTGTTTGCTATCAAAATCGATATTTTGTTAGGGCATTCAACTTCCTTATTATCATATAAGAAACAAACTTTAAATAATATTTTTAATCCTAAACTGTCTCTTGGATAAACCTGTTTAACTTCCGGATTATATATATCTAAGTTACAGATTTTAGCTTTCTGTATATATCTACCGGATGGATCTGAACTGCTTGAAGGATTAAATAAATAACCTGTTTCTGACCTATAATCATAAGCCATCTTTGATAGATCTCCAATATATCCTACTGAAAAATTTATATCTTCATAACCACAGGAGGTATATTTTACGGATATTTGCTCAGTTATATTTTCTTTTACTTCATATGGCTCTGTATAATTTATAGTAATAATTTCTGTTTTTGGCTCTTTAATTATAATGGTTTCTTTTACTTCATAAGGGACTTTGACAGTATTTAAAAAAAGGACTGCAATAACAATTAGTGCTAAAACAATATATATCAGTATTAACCATGAACCAATATGAGACTCTGGCTTTCTTTGTTTTATTACCATTTTTACCTCTTTTTCTTTTTGAATATATATCTTATTGTATATATAAAGTTTTGTTTTCTATTTTTAAGTTGTAGTATTCTGGCTTATCACCAAGAAATTACGGTTTTGCCGCATCTTTGACTGCCTTAAACAGGATATTGTGAAAATGATGGATTAAATCATTTATCCTTTTGTTTGTATTGCACTTTTATCACCCCCTAAAATTTTATTAATATACTAACTACAGTATATATATTACTGATAATATAATACCATAATATTTATATATAAGTTGAGCTTAATGTTATTATGAAAATAGAAACAAAGGCAGGGGCTAAAATCTTTATTATTGGGCATAAATGCTATAGATGTAGTCATGAATGGCGACCTTATGATATTAATGAATTGCCAAGAGTATGCCCTAAATGTAAATCACCTTATTGGGATAGACCAAGAAAGGAGAGTATTAAAAATGTTTAAAACAAAAGAGAAACAAGAGATAGAAAGTAATCAAAAAATAATTTGTGGTGATTGTGTGAATGAATTAAAAAAACTAAAAAATAATTCTATAGCTTTAATCGTAACGGATCCACCTTTCAATATTGGTAAAAAATATGGTGGGTATTATAAAGACAATAAAAAAAAGGAGCATTATTTAGAATGGTGTAAGGAATGGCTAAAAGAATGTGTAAGGGTTTTAAAAGAAGGTGGGGCTTTATATCTTTTTAATTATCCAGAAAATAACGCTTATCTCATGCCGTTTCTTGATTCAATTTTAACTTTTAAGAGGTGGATGACATGGCATTATCCTTGTAATACTGGTATGTCCCCGACGAATTTTACAAGAAGTCAACACTCAATTTTATTTTATATTAAAGGTAAAAAGTCTATGGTTTTTAACAAAAATTTAATAGCCGAACCTTATAGAAATCCAACAGATAAAAGAATAAAGAGTTTAATCGCTAATGGTAGCAAAGGAAAAACACCATATGACGTATTTCAGTTTAATATCGTAAAAAATGTAAACAAAGAAAAAACTAATCATCCTTGTCAATTACCAGAAAAACTGATTGAAATATTTATTAAAGCTTCAAGTCGAGAGGGGGACCTTGTTTTGGATCCTTTTGCCGGGAGTTTTACAGTTCCATTTGTAGCCAAAAAACATAAGCGCAGGACTATTGGTATAGAATTAAATCCTGAATTTTGTAGAATAGGGAAAGAAAGACTTTCAAAAATTACAAATCTTGAAAGCTTTTATTAGGGTTTTCTCTTATCATTTTTATTTTATTTCCTTTCTTTATCAAGTTACCCATAAATATCATTTTATCTTTTCTTCCAAACAATTTCTTTTTATTATACGAAGGCCCATAGTAATTTTTAGATATATTTGACTGCCAATCTTCTTTTTTTAAGTGGACTAAACAAACGAAAAAATGCTCAAATGTTTCTGGATCCCATGAAACTAGTAGATGATCAAATGGTCTTTTACTAAATTCTCCACCAGTCCATGCTGTTGTTGTAGATGTGGCTTTTATTTCTAAAGGTAAATTTATTTTAGTAAAAAATAAATCTGATTCTTGATCACTTTTTGCACATTTCACCTCATAAAATAACCTTTTACTTAATATCACAGAAGCAGATTTTTCTATTATTTTGCTTACTATTTCTGAAAGATTTTTATTGCTTAATGTAATCTCGTATTCGTCAATTAATTGCATTTTCAAGTAGCCTATTTTTATAGCTACTTCTGTCATTATTTCTATTATTAACTCTTTAGTTAAACCAAAAGGATTATTCATTCTTAACCTCTTTTTGCATAAAACCCCTAAGGTTTTGGCTTATTTAAACCCCTATCTTATCTACGACGGCTTTTAAGAGACAACTGATAGTTAGACAGAACCGAAATTAGGCTTGCACTATTGGAGATTTTCAAAAAGCCTAAAAAATTACAAAGATTTATAAACCCTGCATCAGTGTTGACTGGTAAAGGAGTTTGAGTTAAATGAGAAGAGAAAGAAATGAAGGTTTTAGAGACCGAGATGAAGGATTTAGGGGCGGAAACAGACAAAGTTTTGCTCCTGTGAAAGTTGGTGACGAAGTCGAAGTAACCATTGAAGGCGTTGGTGAAAAGGGTGACGGAATAGCAAAGATTAATAGATTTGTTATTTTTGTTGCTGGAACCAAACAAGGTGAAACTGTAAAAGTCAGAATCACTAAAGTCTTTAGAAAGGTTGGATTTGGGGAAGTTGTTGGCCGTGAAGGCATAAGCAATGCAACTGAAGAACAACCGATGGAAGCTGAGGAATCAACTGATCAAGAAGTTTCAGAAGAAGTATAATCCAATTTATATTGAGTTTATACATAGAAACTGTTTTTAACTATTTTTATTTTTTTAATTTTTTAAAAATAATTAATTAGATGTGTATTTTGTAGAGAATATAAGTTTATAAATAAAAGAAGATTTTTTTAAATTATGGCGGCTATAGATTTAGGACAATTTTCTCATAAAATTTTGTTAAAGTTACCGCCTGAAGTAGCACATTCAATAGGAAAATTTGGAATGGGGTATGGAATTTTTGCTCCTGGAAGATATGAAGTTATAGATTATATGGGGGGCAAACCACGGTTATTAGGTTTTGAGCTTGATAACTTATTGGGTTTAGCTGCTGGTTTTGATAAGAATGGATATTTAGCAGATCACGTTCAAGGATATGGTTTTGGTTATGTTGAAGTTGGAAGCGTAACATGGCAGGGTGGGAAAGGAAATAAAAAACCAAGATTATTTCGCTTATGGGAAGCAGAATACAGGCGAGGAAATTTATTAAATCGTATGGGGCTTAATGGTGATCCTGCTTATGTTGTAGTTGATCGTTTAAAGAGAGCAAAAAATCCATTTGCTGTGAATATTGCAAAGACACATAATCCTGAAATTATTGGGGATAAAGCGATTCAAGATATAAAAAATACTTATCAATGGGTAGTGAACGAACTTAAACCTAGGGGAAAAATAATTTATGCTGCTATAAATATTAGTTGCCCAAATACAGCAGAAGGGAAAACTTTTGAAGATAATCCTGAAAGTTTAGATGAGCTCCTTTCTGCTATAATGGAATGTGGTAGAGAAATGCCCAGATTATTAAAATTGTCTCCTACATTGATAGAAGAGAAAGCAAGAAAAATTGTTGAAGTTGCTGATAATAGAGTTTCTGGATATATTTGTGCAAATACTCTATCAATGGAACATCCAAATTATGGAAAGGGGGGTGTAAGTGGTAAAATAGTTCGACCCAACACCTTAAGAACTATAGAAATGATGCGAAGTTTAACTAGAAAGTTAATTATTGGTTGTGGGGGTATTGAAACTGGGAGAGATATGTTGGAAACAGAAACAGCTGGAGCTAGGGTATTTCAAGCATTTAATGGTTTTGTCTTGGGGCCTTATCGTGGGCCTAGATTTGCGCATCGTGTTCTTAAGGAATATTATCAATTAAAAAACAGACAGGGATTAATGGGGGGGCAGTCTTAAAATGTATGCAAACATTCATGCTCATGCAAGAGATTTCAATCAGAGAAAAAAAGAAACTATTGCTCATGCTTTAGAAGTTTGTAAAGATGTTGGAATAGACTTGTTTTGTGATATGCCAAATAATGATCCCCCTACAATGACCGAAAAAGAGGTTTTAGAAAAATTTAGATTAGCTGATGAAGCAAATGTGCCCGGTGTTCGTTTTACAGCATATGTGGGCTTAACTAGCAACCCCGAGCAAATAAAGGGCGCTGTAAAAATTTATAGAAAATATTTTCCAAGAATCATAGGAGCGAAACTTTATGCTGGACATTCTGTAGGAGATTTAGGCGTAGTAGGCTTTGAAAGGCAGTTTATCGTTTATGATACTTTAGTTCAAGAGGGTTATAATGGATTCTTAAGTGTGCATGCTGAAAAGGAAGAATCTTTAAAACCTGGAATCTGGAATCCGAATTTACCAGTTACACATTGCTTAGCTAGACCAGCGCAAGCTGAGATTGATTCTGTAAGAGACCAGATTTTACTAGCATTTTTAACAAATTTTAAAGGAAGGTTACATCTTGCACATTTATCTGTTCCAGGATCTGTGGATTTAGTCAGACAGGCTCAAGCAAGAGGATTAGATGTTTCTTGGGAGGTTTGCGCCCATCATTTAATTTTGGATTGGAGTGTGATGCAAGGTAAGGGGGGTATATGGTATAAAGTCAACCCACCAATTAGAGACCCAGATACTCCAAATAAAATGATAGATTATTTAAGGGAAGATCCAAATGGTATTTTAACGGATGATCATGCCCCACATACTGAAAAAGATAAGACAACTGATAAATTTATGTCGGGTATTGTCGGATTACCTTATTGGCCATTATTTGAAGAATTTTTAAGAAGGCATAATTTTTCAGACAAAAAGATTCACGAAGTAATGTTTGAAAATGCTGTTAAAAGATTAGGTGTTGATGTAACAAGAGGAATAACCCACCAAAAAGACAGGAGAAAAGATTATCCTTTTAATTTTTATAAAGGTTTAGAAGAGAGACTTGGCTTCAAATAGGGGATATAGATACAAGAATAGATAAATGCTTTTAAAGATTAAGTTTAAAGCCTGTGGTATGGAAGATTATAATATTTGGATTGAGAAATACCGACCTAAAACTTTTGAAGATATAATAGGGCAGGAAGCAATTGTAAGAAAGGTTAAGGCTTTTGTAGAAACTAAAAAATTGCCACATATGATTTTTTCAGGATTCCCGGGAACAGGAAAATCCAGTTTAGCATTAGTAACTGCAAGAATCTTATATGGGGAAAACTGGAGAGATAATTTTTTAGAATTGAATACAAGTGATGAAAGAGGTATTGATACCGTAAGAGGGGAAGTTAAGAATTTTGCAAGAACTAAAAGTGTTGGAAATTTCCCTTACAGGATTATTTTTCTGGATGAGAGTGATGCATTAACAAAGGAAGCTCAGCACGCTTTAAGAAGAACTATGGAGAATTTTTCGAGTTCAACCAGATTTATTTTCAGCTGTAATTTTTCAAGCAAATTAATCGAACCAATCCAATCAAGATGTGTTGTTTTCAGATTTAAACCGCTAAGCAATGATGCAATTGTAAAGGTAATTAAAAAAATCTGCGAAAAGGAAGATCTAAGAATAAATGAAAAAGTTTTAGAGATCATAATAAAAGTTTCTGATGGAGATGTGAGGACGGCTACTAATATATTACAGAGTGCTGCTGTTTTGGGCAAGAATATAACTGAAGAGAGCATATTTGAGGCTACAAGCTATGCAAATCCAAAAGAGATTATGGAGATTTTACATTCTTCTGTTGGTGGGAATTTCCTGAAAGCGAGAGAATTATTATTAAATTTAATGATGAAACAAGGAATAGATGGCCTGGAAATTGTGAAACAACTACAGAAAGAAATAATGGGTTTAGAATTAAAGGAGAATAAGAAATTAGAGATGATTGAAAAGTGCGGAGAGGTAGAATTTAGATTAGTAGAGGGGAGTGATGCGTTTATCCAACTACAAAGCTTAATAGCTGGTTTTTCAAAAATAAGAGAGGATTAAAATGTTTGAGAGTGCAGTTGAAAATTTAAATGAAATACCGCAAAAGGAGATTGATACATTAAGAAGTTTTGTTAAAAATCCAAGCGGTAAGGCTTTGATAATAATAGGGAAAAGCGGAACTGGAAAAACAATTTCTGTTTATAAATCTGCAAAAGAGATTGGATATGATGTTTTCGAATTGAATGCAGGGGATTTTAGAGATGAAGACAGCATAAATGATTTAGTTGGAAAGGCTTCAAAAGAAGGGAGTTTATTTGGTGGAAGAGTAATATTGATAGATGATATAGAAGGAATGAGTGGAAGAGATGATAAGGGTGGTGTTGGAGCATTAAGCGAATTAATTAAAGACAGTAGATGGCCAATTGTAATAACCGCAAATGATGGGAATGATATATACGATAAAAGATTTAAAACATTAAGGAGCAAATGCAAAATAATAAAGTTTAATCCTATTGGTGTGTTGGATGTATTTAAAATTATAAAAAAGATTAAAGATAAGAATAATTTAAAATTAAGTGATGATATTCTAAAAGAAATCTCAAGAAGATGTGGTGGTGATGTGAGAGCAGCCTTAAATGATTTATTTGGTGCCTCTATAGAAGGAAGTTTGGATGGAATGGAATGGAGAGATAAACAGGAGAATATATTTAATGTTTTAAGAATAATATTCAAGAGTTTAGATGCCAAAATAATTGAAAATGCTTTTAATAGCTTAGACATAAATTTAGATGAAATTCCTTTTTGGTTGGAAGAAAATTTGCCTTTGGAGTATAATAATTATGAATTAAGCAGAGCATTTGATGCGATGGGGAAAGCTGATGTTTTTCAAGGAAGAATAAGAAGGCAGCAATATTACAGATTTTTAGTTTATGTCAGGGCTTTATTAAGTTTGGGGGTGGCTTTTAGCAAGGAAAGAAAAAGTGAGGGTTATATAGGCTACAAAAGAGGTGGGAGGCTATTAAAAATGTGGATTATGAAGAATAGATATAAGGAGAAGTATGATACTGCTAAAGAATTAAGCAAGGTATTACACTGCTCCAAAAAAAAGGTTATGAAGGAAGTTTTGCCGTTTTTTAATATAAAAAGGTTTAAAAAGAGTTAAAAGATAAAAATAAAAATGAAAGTAAGTGAATTAAAGGAAAAACAGGGAAATGTGGAAGTTACAGTTGAAGTTAAGAATTTAGGCGAACCGAGAGATTTTCAGAAATTTGGAAAACCGGGAAGAGTTACCAGTGCTTCTGTTTTTGATGATTCTGGGGAAATAAAATTAACTCTATGGAATGATGATGTAGACAGGATTAAAGTTGGAGATAAATTAAAGGTAACCAATGGATTTGTAAATGTATTCCAGGGAGAGAAGCAGCTAACAGCTGGGAAATTTGGTAAAATAGAGGTTTTGAGCGAAGATTCTGAAAAGCCTAAGAAGAAGTCTAAAACTGAATAATTGTAACTTAACAGTAGCGAAAGATTTATAAAGCTCTTTTTAGTTATAGTATGATGGTATTCTTTAATGGGTTATTAAGTAGAATCTTTGGAAAAGAGGAAGCTTCTGAAAAATTTGATGAGAGCAGAAGGGGATTTTTAATAAAGACAATTGTTGGAGTAGTCGCTATAGCTAATTTAGAGGTTTTAGCTGATGATAAGAATGTTCCTATATTCAAAGGATATGAAGATAAAGATTTACAGAGGCATGATCCCTTGATTAAAAAGTGGGTTGATTATTGGAATTCAAATATGAAAGAAAGATTTGAAAATTTTAGGGGTTTAAGCTATGAAACTGTAAAAAGAATGGCTTTAGTTGAAACTGCTAATGGTGGCAAGCCAAGTTATGCCTGGTCGGATAATCCTATGCAAATAGGGAATGGTGGAGATCCTGGTTTAAAAGTTTTGCAAAATGGCATGGAGAATTCTAATGTGCTTGATGAATTTTCAAGGATTAAAGATGTAAAACCTGCAAATTTCTCTAATGGAAGATGGCAGTATAGAGATACTGGAATGAACGCTGATAACAGTTTTTTTGCAGGAATT
>JAHFIJ010000005.1 GCA_023246445.1 Candidatus Woesearchaeota archaeon | reverse complement strand
TGCGGGAGTGCCGGAGCGGCCAAACGGGTCAGGCTTAGGTATTTCAAAATTAAGTAACCTGATGGCTTAGTGCCTACTAAGGTTCAAATCCTTACTCCCGCAATCTTTTTAATCTTGTAAAGACAATAATTCAAATAATGAAAACTGAAACTATTGAAATAAATGGAAAAAAATATTTAATTAATATACATTTTGAAAATAGGAATAATACCAAAGCCAGCATCGGAAAAAAGTTTATTAACATAAGAATACCACTTTGTATAGATAGAGAAGAACAGTCTAAACAATTAACAAAAATGAAATCCTGGCTAATAAAGAAATTACAGGAAAACCCAGAAAGATTTAAATCTAAACAGAAAGAATATAAAGATAAAGAAATTTTAAAAGTTGGCAATGAAGAATATTTAATAAGGATAAATTTCAAGGAAAATGAAGGCAGTTCTGCAAGGATTATAGATAACATAATAAATCTTTTAATATCCTCAAAAATTTCAAAAGAGGAACAAGATAAACATATCTCAGTATTAATAAGCCGTTGTATTGCAAAAGAAAAGTTACCAAAACTCAAAGAGAGAGTAAAAGAATTAAATAGCATAAGCTTCAATAAAGAAATCAATAGAATATTTCTGAAAAATAACGCTTCTAATTGGGGAAGCTGTTCGTCAGACGGAAACATAAACATTTCGACACGTATTCTATTTGCACCTTCTGAGGTTATAGACTATGTTATTATCCACGAGTTAGCTCACATAATAGAACCGAATCATTCTGAAGATTTTTGGAGGCTAGTGGAAAATGCCATGCCTAACTACAAAGAAAAAATAAATTGGCTGAAAGAAAACGGAAAAAATCTGAAATTTTAAATAAAGAATCCTAATCCATAATTAATTTAAAAGAAATTTTCAAAAATTTTAAAATGAAAGATAAGAAACTTATAATTTTCGATTTAGACGGAACCCTAAATGAATCTAAATTACCAATAGACAATGAAATGGCTGAATTATTCCCTAAATTATTAGAAAAGAAACTAGTGGCAGTTACATCAGGAAAAGGCTTTAATTTGTTTCAGGATCAGTTTTTAAAAATCTTAACTTGTGATAAAGCCTTATTCAAAAACCTATTTCTGTTCCCAACATGTTCAACTAGTTTTTATAAATTTGAAAATGATTGGGTTCCAGTTTATAAAAAAACATTATTAAGAAAGCAAAAAGAAAAAATCTTTAATGCATTCGAATCAGCTTTTAAAAATTTGAATTACAAACATCCAGAAAAAGTTTATGGCGTTATTGTTGAAGATAGAGAAACACAGATTACATTTTCAGCTTTTGGGCAATTAGCTCCTTTAGAAATAAAACAAATATGGGATCCAGATCAAAAAAAGAGATTAGAAATAGTTAATGAATTGAAAAAATATATTCCAGAATTTGAAATAAGAGTCGCAGGAACCACTTCTATAGATGTTACCAAAAAGGGCATAGACAAGGCTTATGGTGTAAAACAAATAAAGAAAATACTTAAAGTCTCCAAAAAAGAGATGTTATTTATTGGGGATGCCTTATTTGAGGGTGGAAATGATTATCCCGTAAAATCAACTGGTATTGATTGTTTGCAGGTTTCAGGAACTAAAGAAACAAAAGAATTAATTAAAATCTTAATATCCTAATTTAGAGCTCTCTAAAGCTACCGATACAACATATAACTTTTGGCTTAAAGCTACCGATACAACAATAAGCTTTATAATACAAAAGATTTCCACCTAGTCTATTGACTGGTGGCTAACCGAAATCTATTTCTAATCAAAAAATAAAGAAAAAGCGTAGCGTTGATGCTACGCTACTGTAACTTTAAACTGTTTTAAAAATTTAATATCTTAACTATTTTGTTGTTCTATTTTATCTAATAATTCCTTATCTTCTTTTATCCCTATACTAACAAATTTCTTAACTATATCTGCAGGAATCGCAAATCCTAATCCTTCAAAATCCTTTATCTTTAATCTGTTAATGCCAACAATCTGCCCCTGAATATTTACTAATGGGCCTCCAGAATTACCGGGATTTATTGACACATCAGTTTGTAGTAAATTATAAGGAACGCCATTTAATTCCCTGTTAATCTGGCTTACAATCCCTTCAGTTACAGTGAAACTCAAGCCATTCGGATTTCCTAAGGCAATTACTTTATCCCCGACCTTTACCAGATCAGAATCAGCAAAATCTAATGGTCTAAACTCCCCATCAATTTTTATCAAAGCCAGATCTAATCTTGGATCTACTTTAATTAATCTTATTGGAAAATTCCCTTTTTTGTAGGTTATAGCTACAGCCGCATTTATTCCTTCCACAACATGATAGTTTGTTGCCAGATATCCTTCTTTTGCAACTATTACACCGCTGCCTAATCCCTTATTAGTCTGTAAACTTACAACAGATTCTAAAGTTTCTTCTATAATACCAGAAAAATCCTGGGATTTAATTTGAACATCTTTCAATCCTTTCTCTAATTTTTTGTCGGTAACTTCTAGTTTTTGTATAGAGCTGCTTAAGTTGCTGGCACTATTTTTAAAATCCTGTTCCACACTGCCAAGCTTATTATTAACCTCCTGCAAGTTCTTATTAGTTTCTAATTTAAAGCTGTTAAAATTTTCCTGAAGATTATTAAACCTGTCATAAATATATTTGCTCCCATATCCAACATAACCCATTAATACTATTTGTATAACAAGAAGTGCTATTATCCAATTTTTTAGATTGTCCTCCATGCAATATAAATTAAAAGCAGCCTTTATAACAGTTTCTTTGAGCATTATGACAAAACAAAAATAATTACTTTAATACATAAACCTTAAAAACAATTCTTAAATATTAAAATAATGGTTCAGAAAATTTTATTCATTCCATTAATAATAAGTTTTTTAGCGACTTTAACAGCCCTCCCCCATTGGATTAACAGGGCAAAGCATTCTGGTCTAGTTGGAAAAGATATGCACAAGCTAGACAAAAGAGAAGTTGCTGAAATTGGTGGGATTCCGGTTTTGTTTGGTTTTATTTTAGGTCTATTATCCTATATCGCCTTATCCACATATTATTTCAAAAATGTTTCAAGAAGTTTACAGATTATGGCTTTGCTATCCTCAATATTAATCATTGCTTTAATGGGATTAATAGATGATATTTTAGGGTGGAAAATTGGCTTAAGGCAGTATCAAAAGCCGATATTCACCTTACTTGGGGCATTGCCTATAATAGTGATTAACGCAGGGCATTCAAGAATGGTCCTTCCTTTTATAGGCCCAATAGATTTTGGTTTGCTTTATCCTTTTTTATTAATCCCAATTGGAATTGTTGGCGCATCAAATGGCTTTAACATGATTGGGGGCTATAATGGTTTGGAATCCGGGCTAGGAATTATTATATTATCAACATTAGGATTTATAGCATGGAGTTCAGGAGTTGCATGGATCGCAGTTGTAGCTCTAGCAATGGTATTCGCCTTGTTAGCTTTTTATATTTTCAACAAACATCCTGCAAAAATTTTCCCCGGAAATATGCTGACATATTCTATAGGGACATTGATCGCCTGTATAGCTATTTTAGCAAATATAGAAAAAGCAGCCTTAATTTTATTTATTCCTTATCTTATTGAGTTCTTCTTAAAGCTTAGGGGCTTAATGCAAAAAGAAAGCTTTGGCTCTTTAAATCCAGACGGTTCTTTATCATTGCCTGAAAAAAAATTATATGGTATTGAGCATTTAGCAATTTTAATATTGTCCAAGCTTAAAACAAAGGTAACAGAATTAAAAGTTGTTTTCTCTTTATATTTATTTGAAATTATTCTGGTTATAATTGCTGTTTTAGTTAAATAATTGAATTACTTTTATATGATGATTTTCAACTATGCAAAAAGATTCCTCAAGATTTATATCTAATTTTAATACTCTTGTGAACTACTTGGAACCTTTAATAGAACCATAGATAAAAGACGCTCTTGAGCTTCCTATTTCTATTTTGCAAATTCTCTCTTTTGGGCTAGTTGATCTATTTCAGTCGATAGCTTTGGGGCGATGCAAGAGGAATGATCTTTTTTATGTATAACGCTTGCTGGGCGGCCCGAGTGTAGCGAAGTAAAGGTGTAACGTGGCAAGGAAAATCTTTGATTTTCCGCAGAGTAAGACGCAGAAAAATTTTTGCCGTTAACGAAGTATTTATAAATATATAAATTTATTATATTTATATGAAGGTTGATTTATTCAGTTGGGCTATAGGAACAGCAATAATATCTTCAATTCTATTTTTTGTATTAGGATTATTTACAACAAATGATTTGTATCATATAATTCTGTTGATAGTAATTGCACTTCTATCAATAATTATATTCTCAAGAAAATATTCTGAATTATCTTCGTTCAAATCAAGTGGAATAATCGGAATGATCGCATTTATTGCATTATTTATAACAGCAGATGCGCATGGGAGCATTGAAGATATTGGATTAAAATATTTAACACTACTTGTTACATTTTTTATTGCTGGATATATAGGGAAAATATCAACCAAAAAATAAGAATTCTGTAGGCAAAAATTTTCTAGGCATTATTGCACTTAACATGATGTTATGAGAAGTTTCGGCGAAGCCAAAATTTGGGAAAATTGCGAGCAGAGCAATTTTCTTCATAACGCTTGTTGGGCGGCCTGAGCGTAACGAAGTGAAGCGAGAGTGTAATGTGGCAAGGAAAATTTCAGAGTTGAGAAAGGCTTTTAACATTAAGGCGGAGTTTCGTTACTTTATCTTTAAAATCTGTTTTAATTCTATCATATCTTCATCAGATAAAGGAGTTTTCCAAAGCTCATTAACTAACCAAAGCCCACTTTTCCGTATTTTTTCTTTTGGAGAGAAATTGCCTAACCAATTTTCAGATGGTTTGCATTCTTCACAAAGAGAAACGGTGGAAATAATTTTTGATTCAGTTTCAAGTCTTTTATTTTTATCATCAACCTGAAAAACGACAAAAGAAAAATTATTTTGAATATACTTTGTCACTCTTTTTTCAGTTTCTTTCTGCTTTATGAAATCAACAGAATTGGAATGCAAGTCTTTAGCATTTTTTGTTGTTAAATCTATCTCCCATTGTTCGAGGAAAGAGTCTTTATCTTTATTCAATAAAGTCCTTCCAATATTTTTTCTAAAAATGCTTCTATCTTTGTTTTCATTTAAAAAATGCTGAAACAAGCGAGAGCGAAGTTGGTTATTACCAGTGTGCGTTCCAATTCTGACGATTCTATTTGTAGAGTGGGCAAATTCACTTTTTTCAAATAAAATATAAATCCCATTTTCTGGAATTTCTTTTTTGTCAAATGGAAAAGTAAATTTTTTCATTCCATTAAACCATTGATGAATCATATGACAATTTTTACTCATTTTTAATCTTCTCCGTTAGCCATTTAAGTTGTTTTCCAATTCCCAAGCCAAGCATAGGAATTTTATAATTTCTGATGTGTGGGAGTAAAAATTTCCTGTAATTATTCCCAGCAAGAAATACAAACTCATCTTTGTTTAAATCAAAAACTTCTTGTAGTTGTTTTAATACAAAATTTGCCCACTCTTTGATTTCATCGGAAGACATTTTGTTTAATGTTTTGTCGTATGGTTCAATTTCTTTATTCAAGTTAAGCAAACCATATTCGGCAGAAAGAATGAAAATTCTATCAGGATTTAGCAATTTTGCGTATTTTAAATTTTTTTGGAAAAGTGGGCTTACATACAAGTCTCGAGCTTCGGATTTATGATTAAGTTTTTTGCTTACACATGAGATTAAAATTATCTTTGCCATATACCAGTGATAGAATTAAATGTTTTAATAAAGTTTGCTAAAAAAGAAATTCCGCCTATCAAAATAAAAAAGCCTTTCTCAATTGGATTTAACATGATGTTATGAGAAGTTTCGGCGAAGCCAAAATTTGGGAAAATTGCGAGCAGAGCAATTTTCTTCATAACGCTTGTTGGGCGGCCTGAGCGTAACGAAGTGAAGCGAGAGTGTAATGTGGTCGACTGAAGTGAGAAGCGTAGCGTCCCCGAGTGACCAATGGGGGCGAAGGAGTAACCAACTAAGGGTTGTTTTGTGCAAGAATATAGTTTGCTTTAATATTTAGATTAGGTTTCTGTGAAACGGTGATTATTTTTGAATCTAAAATTTGAAGATATTTTCCTATTAAATCTCTCAAACCAACAAGAGTTGAAAAATAGATTTCTATCCCTGCTGGAGATTTTCTTATTTTACCCGCACCCATAAAGTCTGAATCTCCACTAAATGAAATAGAAAGGTATCTTCCTTTTGGTTTGAGTAATCTCTTTATTGAATGGACATATTCATCACGCTCCGTTTCATCAGTTATTTCATGTAAAAATCGCCAATCAAAAATGAAATCAAATTTTTCTTGGTATATGCCAATTTGATGATACTCTTGAACTCTAAAATTGACGGAAACTTTTTTTTCATTTGCGTTTTGTTTTGCAAATTTAATTGCGTTTTTAGATTTGTCAATTGCAGTTACATCAAATCCTGATTTCGCAAGAAAAATTGCTTGGTGACCTTCACCACATCCAATCTCGAGAACCTTACCTAGTGGCGAAATAATTTCATTTTTAATTAATTCAGACAATTCTTTTGGAATTTGTGAATATGTCCATGGTGCATTATTGGGTTTTGAATAAATATCTTCAAATTTTTCAATTTTTTTATTCATATTATTAAAGCAAACTTACTAAGCTTATATATTTTGCCCTTAGTTTTACTGTCCCACAGCCATCTTTTATCAATTATTCTTCCTCGTTGTAATCCATATAACCCTGCATGAAGCCTTCTTCTGATGAGTCTATTTCATCATTCTCCAGCATTTCTTTTCTGGCCTTTAAGCTGTATACATCATAATACATAGTCCCACCTCCTTTCTATTAGTTCTTCTTTATTTAGGAAAATAGCCCTCTCTTTTGCTATATCCAAATATTCATTCCAGCCCATGTATTTTCTTCGAAACAAATTTGCGATTTTCATATCAATCACCTCCTTGAGTTGTAAAGTGGAATTAGTATATATACCTCACGCACATCACGGAAAAACAGTATACAGTGCGATTAAATTCCTTAAAATTTGGATAGTATAATGGCTATAAATATAAAACACATTGCACGGTATGCTTACTGTAGGAGTTATAGTGTGGTTTGTTTTAGAAAATAAACAGGAATATTGCCTTTTGCACCCTTTGTTAGTATTTTAGTTGAGATTAAGTTTTTGTTTTTTAATTTTGAAATTAGTCTAGTAATCTGCCTATAACTAATATCCGGGTTGTTGAGTTTTTCTAGAATTTCTTTTGTGGATAATTCCTTGTTCTCCTTCAATAAAGAGACTATGAATTGCTCCAGGCCTGCAGTTGGCAAAGGAAATAATTTTTGGATAGCTTCCAGAGCATGCTCTTTTTTTATTTTAAAACTGTTTTTTAGCTCTGCTAGATTTGCTGATTCTTTTAATAAGGTTAGGCCAATTCTAATATCCTTTTCGAATGAAGATTTAACTGCAATTTCTTCAAATGCTTCCTGCTCTATAGAGTCTTTTTGAAATGCTAATGAAATCCTTTGATTTAATATTTTTTTAGTTTCTTCATAGCTATATTTTTTGAAATTAATAATCTCAGGGGTTAGTCTTGAGTAAATCCTTTTATCTAAAGCTGCTAAGAAATTAGTATTGTTTGTTACTAATATTATTGTTTTTTTATAGATCTCTTCTACTAGGCTGTATAATATTGAATAATCCTCTAACTTATCCACTTCATCCAAGCAGATAACTGCGGATTTTTTATTTATTATTTTTGAGATGACTGTTAATAGCTCTGATGAAGTTTTGTTTGAAGTGAATCTATATTTTAATAGGCTGCAAATTTCAAGCAATAGCTTATGTTCTGTGTTGTTTTTCCAGCAGTTGATATACAAGGAAAAAATTTCTTCATCTAAGCCTTGCTCTTCTAGTTCTCTTAGGACAAATCTGACTGCTGCGGATTTTCCTATCCCCGGAGAACCTGTAATTAAAAGATTTTTGCCAGAAATATTATTGAATAATGGCTTAATACAGTCTGCTATATATATCTGCTCTGATTCCCTAAAGATAAGCAATTTAGGCAGATAATCAAGATCTAATGCAGATGAGTCAGTAATTAAGCTGCCCGATGTTTTTATATTGTCAAATAGGCTTGCCATTAAGGCTTATGTAATTGAAGAGATTTTAATAGATTTCTATGGTGTAGTTGTTATAATTCTTCCAAGCCTTCTGCCCCCGGGGTAATAAACCTGATGCCTAAGCCTAAGGATAATAAAGCTGAAATAATCGCCATGTGCTCTTTACCTGAACCTGATGTTAAATTAAGCAATACTTCTGGATCTTCAATTTTATTTTTTAAATTATCAATAATAATTTTTTTTATTAGAGGCAAGGGCTTTAAAGGATCTATTTCTATAAGCTCTGCATTATTTGGTTTTTGAAAATTGTCTTTTGCGAATGTATTTCCAATTAGAACTACTTTAGACCATTGTTCCATTCCTATAAGCTTTGAAACTTCAGCCCATGTTCCTTTTCCAGTTGATAAAGAGGCTATTAAGACTACCATTATTTTTGAAATTGAATTGGTTTATATAAAGATTTATGGAAGGCAATAGCTATTTTATTTTTTCTCTGTTTGATTAGCTTCTTCTTTGATATCAGGTCTTTCTTCTATTATTAAAGGGATTATTAATTCTGTATTATTTCTCATGATTCTTATTTTAATTTCGGCATTAGGAACCAGCCATGCAACATAATTTCTTAATTGATTGGAAGAGGTAACTTTTATGCTATTGATTTCTTTTATAATATCGTCTATTTTTAAGCCTGCTCTTGAAGCCGGAGAATTACTAGCTATAGAGCCTATTTTTACACCTTCCTGAATTCTTCCATTTCCTTTACTGTCTAATTCAATTATGTCCAAGACAGACATACCAATAAAACCCCTAACTACTACTCCTTTGGTTAACAGCTGTTCAATAACTTTTTTTACAAGATTAACAGGGATTGCGAATCCTAGACCTATGAATTTTTCTCCACCAACTATAAACGTGTTTAGACCTATGACTTCCCCCCTCGCATTTATTAAAGGACCACCAGAATTACCCGGATTTATAGAAGCATCTGTTTGAATAAAATCCTTATACTCTGTTGGGCCCCTGTCTCTATGCATGGCACTAATAATCCCCAAGGTTACTGTGGATTCAAAACCAAATGGATTTCCAATAGCAATAACCTTTTCTCCAACTTTTATATCATCAGAATTACCCAGATTTGCGACTGGCAGTTTTGTTGTGTTTATCTTTAATATGGCTATGTCTGCCTTATCATCTGTTCCCAAGATTTTAGCGCTAAAAATTCTTTTATCTGTCAGCAAAACCTGAATTTTATCATTTTCCTTTATTTCTGAGATTACGTGATAGTTTGTTAATATTAAACCATCTTCTTTAATAATAATGCCAGAGCCGGCTGCCTTTTCTGTCCCTATGGATACTACTGAGTCTCTTATTGCATCAACTATGCCAAGATATTCTGTTTCCAGACTGTCTGAAGACTTTATTTTTTTGTTTATGGATAAGAAATTTATTGTTAATATTGCGACTATAATTAATAAAATAATACATAACAGAGCTAAAAATCTTGTATGCCTTGATCTTGCAGTGTGTATTATTACTGGATGCTCTTTTAATTTAGTTACCATTTTATAATGGGGATTTAGATAAAAAAGGTTTATATAGTTAACCTTTGAAATTTATAAATATGGGCAAGGTATCTAAGGATATTCCATTAGCGGAGATAACATTAAGAAAGTATGAAAAACCAGATATGACTGATAAAAGGAATTTAATCAAGAAATTGTGTTTGAGCATTGGTTTATTGCAGTCAGGTGATAGCAGAGATATAATTGTTGATATTTTAATGCTGTTAGTTAATAATAAAATTGTAAAAAGTGAAGATGTAGCAAGTAAAGTAATTGAATTAAGAAATTTAAATAAATTGCCTTTGTTGGGTGTGGCTGAAAGCAATATAAGAAGACAATTAAAAAGGCTGAAAGATATTGGACTGATAGAGAAAACTTTAGAGGGTTATAGATTATATGAGAATTTAAGCTTAGAAGAAATATTTAAGGAAAGATTGGAGAAATATTTGATTCCTAATATAATTGAAAGAGTTAAAGAATATTTTAATGCTGTGAAATAATTTCTTCTGGAAGATAAATTTTGTATTATTTGAAATACGTCATAATGCAGAGGATTTAGAATTAATACTATGTTTTTCAAGAAGCCATTTCCAAAGAGGGATAAACTTAATATTTGTTTTATTATTAAACCATTTAACCCTTTCTTCAGCTTCGTAGTCATCCGTTATAATAATAAGATTTTTGCATTTTAGTTCTTTTCCTGCTTTTAATAAAGAACGAATTTCTCTTTGTTTTGTATCCCCATCGTTAATATCATAACAAACCTGAATCAACCAATTAACTTTAATACCTTTTTTTATAACAAAATCAACTTCTTCCCCCTGTTGATTTTTCCAATAGTAAATATCTTCGTATTTTTTTATTAGGTCTATTGCCATTAAATTTTCATATAATCTCCCATGGTTTCCTGAAAATTTTGTAGATATTGAATTAATAAAGACATTATCAATAAAATAAACTTTTCTTGGATATTGTAATTGGTCTTTTATTTTATACGAAAAAATAGGAACACTAAACATCAAATAAGAGTTTTCAATATAATTAATATAACTCTGAATAGTCGATTTTCCTACTTCATAATTCATACTCTTTATAGTATTATAGAGTTTTGTTGAAGAATAGTGTGTTGAATTCAATAGAAGCAATAATAATGCTTTTAATGCACCCTCATTTTTTATATTGTATCTTTCAATAATATCCCTTCTTACAACTGTCTGATAATATGATTGAGCAATATCCTGCTTTTTTGTATAGTCTGTAAGAACTATCTCTGGAAAACCCCCAAATTTTAAGTATTCTTCCAATGCCCTTATCAACTTTGCTTTTTCATTTGAAGAATATTGAATTTGTTTTAAATTAAATTTAAGTCCTTTAAAATCTAAAAATTCTTTGAAAGAAAGCGGGAAGACTTTAATCTCCAAAAATCTTCCACGCAGTTCAGTTGGAATTTCCCTGCTTGATGTTTTTGAAGTTGAACCAGAAACAAAAATTATGAATTTTTCATTGTCATGTATCCTCCTCAACCATTTACTCCAATTAGGAATAGTTTGAATTTCATCTAAAAATAAAATTTTTGTTTCCATTTTGAAGGTCTGTTTTATAGCTGGGATTAATTCAGTTAAAAATTCTGCTTTCAATGGAATTCTTTCATCTTCAAAGTTAATATAAACTATTTCTTCCCGAGATTTATTTTTTAATTTTTTTCCAGCAAGATTTAACATCATATAAGTCTTACCAACTCTTCTAAAACCTGTTAAAACAATTATCTTATTTATTTTCATATTCAGATATTCTTCTAAAGATATAGTTCTATCTATTATTTTTGGAAGATTTTTCTCTTCCCATTCTCGTAATATAGCTTTATATAGTGTTTTATCCATAGTCCAATTTTATATAACTATTGGATTATTTAAAGCTTTCTATACATGTTTGGAAATGGTTGTTGGGTAGGTAAATTATATGGAATTGCCGACTTTGCACATAAAGTAGACAAAAAGTAATGGTTGCATAATAAGTCTAATTTCTGCACAAAAAGTCTTATTTTCTCCTTACTATCCAATTGATGATTATTTTTTCTTTTTAATTATACTGTCTATTAAAATATCAACATTTTTTTCTACTTTATTTATTGATGTTTTAAGTTCTCCCACTTCTCTGTCAATGCCATATACCTTAATTTTCAGTGGAGCAAGATATAATTTCCAGATAGCTCCAGCCCCAGTCAAGGCTGTAAGCATAAACTGCCAAAAAACAGGTATGGTTGTAACTAATTCATCTATTGGGTCTTTAGTGGCTAAGGCAAATAGAAGAAAAAACATCATTAATATACCAAAAAACATAGATAAATTAGAAAATATTTCTTTTCTTTTTCTTCTATAAATTATATAAAAAATAACTGTAATAAAAAATGTTACCCAATAAAGTATTAAATATAGACCCATAAAAGATACCTCCCCTTTTAGAAGTATATAAACTAAACCATATTTAAGCATATCTTACCACCTTTGAATGTTTAAAAAATCTTGTTTCTGTTACACAATAAGTCAGGAAACTGCACAATAAATATTACTTTTTATAGACTATTTGTGCAAAGTCGGAATTGCCATTATCCAGAATATCCCTCTACTGAGACTGTTCCCATATCTTAACTTCAAATCTTTAGCCTTTCTAGTAAATAACTACACTATTCAGCTCTTTCTTTGTTTTCTCGTTTAAAGACAACAATGTGTTTACCAATTTCTTAGCAGTTTTAACAAGAATTATAGTTATACTTTTAGTTAGTTTAAATACGGTTTTAAAGATTTTCTGGAAATTTTGTAAAAATGTTAAATTAAATAATATTTTCGAATAGTTCCGGACATTCTTTTTTGAAAACTTCTTTTAGATTATTTACATGGATTATGGCTGGATGAAGATGCATTAGTGATCTTTTGTTGTATTCTCCAGTTATATAGATCCTTAATTTTTGATTTTGCATCCAACAAGCTATCGCAATGCCTAATTCAACAAACATGTCTGTGCCTGCAGGATCACTTATTAAAACAAAAATATCTGTGTTATGAATCGCTAAAGATATTTTACTAGCTATTTCCTTACTTTTATCTGCATTTTTACTGTAAGGTTCTAAATCCTCCAATGATGTCCAATCAAAAACTACTTTGTGATTCTCTCTTAGGTAGAATTTAATAATTTTATTTAAGATTAATTTATGCTTTGTCCTAGCAGCAAAATACCATTTCATACTTATGTAGTATAAGACTTATATTTAATTCTTCCTTTTTATAATTCTTGAGGCTGACTCTTCTAAGATAATCCCCTTGGATCTTAACTCTTTTAAAGCCTTTTCAAATGTTTTAATTGCTTCGTCATGCTCTTTTACTTTCTTTATGATTTCTTTATTTTCATTCTTTACTCTATTGAAAGATCCGATAGTTTCTGATTTATGCTCTGAAAATTTTGATAAGATATACCTGAACGCATCACTTCTTGCTAAAAACCAATCACCAATTGCCACTCCTTTTCCACCTCGTTTAAGATGATAAATGAAGCTTATATATAAAGATGACGATTCGTTGTTTTATGGTTTTAATAGCTTTTCTGAGGCTTCCTTTTGCCTTTCTTCCCTGTAACTTTCAATTAAGTTCTGCACCAGAGTTAAGGAATTTATTGAAGATTCAAGTTTAGATTTATCTATTATTGCTAAATTGCCTATCTCATCTATAAAACAATCTTCCTTATTGATGAAAACAATATTTTTTTTGATTAAATGATTAGATGGTCTTTCTTTATATATTATTATTTTTCCCTGACAAAAATTTAAACATTGTTCAGTGTAAACATTTGGGTTTTCCACATAAATTAATGAACTAAAATTCTCATTAAAGTTTAAGTTTTGGAATTTCTTAACTATAACCTTATTATTTAAATCCAGCAGAAGACTATTTAATTCGGCTATTTTTTGCTTTAAACCAATTATTTCTGCTTCTTTTCTAGAAATATCATTTGTAAAGGATTTAATATTCAAGCCAGAGATTGCATTTAATTTTTTAATTCTTTCTTCTACTCTCTTATCTATTAAAGATGATAAGTCTTTGTATTTTAATTCAAGAAATTTTAGATTTTTTAGCAGATCATCGTTCTGTTTTTTAAGAATTCTTATCAACTCATTAGTGCCATTATCATTCAAGAAGCGGTTTTTTCTTTTTTTCTCTTTAGGTTTTTCTTCAGTTGTTTCCAAGAGATTTATTGCATCTATAACATTTAACTTATTTTTTATGCAGATTTCCTTAACTTGCGAATTAAGGTGCTCTTTACCAATATTTTTTAATTCATCATCTATTTTTTTAAATGTTTCTTTAAATTCTGAGAAAGCATTTAATGCTGCTGCTAAAGCGTCTCTTTGGTGATCATCACGAACTTTGAATTCTTTTGTCATTCTTTGTTTTAGGCCAACTTTAAAATCAAAATCAGGCTTGACTATAACTGCATTTAATTTCGTGGCAAATTTATAGACAAAACTTGGAATGTTTGAGACATCACAGCCGACAATCAAAACTTTTCCTTCGTTTGTAACTTCGGTCGTTAAGGAACTTAAACTTAATTGCTTACTGCTTTTTAGTTTTATCAGGTTTCTGTCTAAATCTAAGATAGCATAGGCTAGAGTAGTTCCAGGATCAACACCTACAATTAATAAATCTCGCATTTTTAGTTAATAGATCATATAACCGGATCTGTGATGAATAAACACGGGTATACCATAATAGTTATACATTGGAGAATAATATGGAGAATGGAAATGCGAATAACTATAAGGACTTTCGTAATATCTAAAGCTGTAATAATTGTGTGGGTCATTATAGTCTTTGTAGCTGTATCTATAAGCATAAGCTGAGGCAGACTGTAAGGTAGCTAATGCTAAGATCATAAGCATTATAATCAATAATATTCTTTTCATAGCAGATTAGACAGCGGGAAAGTTAATAAGTTTTATTGTTGTAGAGAATAGAAAACCAAAAGCAATAAAAATACGGTTTTTTGATTAGAATTGATGAGAATTTTAAGTTTTGTGGATATGCATGGAAGTGTTAATGCCTTTAAGAAGATTAAAGAAAAGGCAGAGAATTCGGATATAATCATCTGCGCAGGGGATTTTTCAGTATGGGGTAAAGCACAGGAATCAATATTAAGACAGTTTAATTCATTAAAGAAGCCATTTATTATAATTCCTGGAAATCATGAGAGTGATGCAGAATTAAAAAGTTTTTGCAGAGAATTCAAGAATTTAAGTTATGCCCATAAAAGATTATTAAAAGTTGATGATTTTTTAATTATAGGTTATGGTGGTGGTGGTTTTAGTCAGAGAGAAGAAGGTTTTGAAGATTTTGTTGAAGATGTGAAAGAGGAATTGAAAAATAAGAAAATAATATTGGTGACACATGGACCACCTTATGGAACTGAAGTGGATAAAATAAATTCGGATTATAAGGGATGCAAGTCTTTTAAGAAATTCATTGATAAATATAATCCTTTAATACATATTTGTGGGCATTTACATGAAACCTGGGGTAAAAAGCAGTTATATAATAATACTTTAATATTAAATCCAGGTCCTGTTGGAAGGATTGTAGTATTGAAGCCTAAGGAATAGATTTAAATAATTATTTTTTAATTAAATTTTATGAAGTATTTTAATCTGAAGGGGGTTTTTAAAATTTTTAGAAATTTATTATGTCCTTTATTTCTGGAGTTTAAAGAATAACCTATTTCCTTAGAATATCTGCTATAAAATTTTTCTATATTTGTGTCTAAATCTCTGGACGGTTTTATGCCTAGTTCCTTCCAGAAACCCTTCTCATTTAAGTTGATACTATCCATGATAAACCAATAAAATCGTGCTATAAAGAATTTGTGTTTTTAAGAATTAATTCTTTGCTTCACTCTCGGTTTTATTTCCAAAATTGCTATGAACCAAAGAATCTAATTCAGTTATTTTTTTATCTTCCTGTTTTAATCCAGCATCAAAATATAATCCTCTTGCTGTTTGTAACATTAGATAAGCATCTTTTCTTGCAGTATCGCTAATTGTTCTAGCTAGTCCAACATAACTATCAGCTATTCTTGTTTTAACTTCTCTTTGTCTTTCAGCAGGTAGCAATTCAGCTTGTATTAATCCCGAATCCAAAAAGTTCTTTGTTAATAGTGGGTCTTTCTGAACTTTTCCCTGTGCAACTAAATAAAGTTCAACTATATTTCCAAGACTTTCGGGGCTATAAGTCTGACTTAATTCAGCAATTCTATCTAAATCTATAACATCACTTGCTTGATATTGTATTTTACTTCCTATTCCTGTTTCAGTTTGTTTTATTGCAAGTTGAGCAAGAGCTCTTACTCTTTGCTCTTTATCTTTAATTCCTAGTAGTCCTGCAAGAGAATCAATTTTTGCTAAGTATTCCTTTGCTTGGTCTAATCTTGGTGTTCCTTCGAGTAAAGCTTGCCTCATAAATATATTAGAAGTATCAAATAATCTATCTATTTCTTCACTTCCAATTTGAGTAGAAGTTTCTTTTTGTGCTTTAAGATAATTAGCTAATCTATCAATTTTATTTAATGCTGTTAGTTCTTTTTTATCATAAGATACACCAATATCTCTTAAAGAAGCTGTAATTAATTTTCCTCTTAAAGTTGGTTCTTGCTCCCCAGATTTCCCAAATTCTCTTTGAGCTGTCTCATAAAGCTCTACTTGTTTAGATGGCTCATCAGCACTTTCAGCTTGTTTCATTAAACTTCTAGGACTTATCTCTTGAACTCTTTCTTCAAATTTTTTAATGTCATCAGCAGAGAAAAACTCCTCGCCTTTAAATTGAGTTAAAAGTTTTGATACGGAATCATAATCATATCCTTTAACTGCTTCTTCTAGTTCTGTTGTTTTTCTAGTTCTTATAGAATCTGAAACTAGAATTTTCTGCTTTTCAGCAGTGTATGGAATAAAAAATCCAATATTTCTAAGCTTTTTATCTAATTCTAAAGCTCCTCCATAATCTCGAGCATTAACACGTTTTGTTATTTCTGCTCTGTTTGAACTTAAATTATATTGATTGGTTATTTTAGGAGCAGTCCAAACAGCACCATAAATCACAGCAGCAGCTATTCCTAATTTAATAAATCTTTTTACTTTTCTCATTGTACTATTTCTATTAATAATACTTATCTTCGCCATTTTAACCAAAGCCCTCCATATCACTTGCTACTTGCCAGTTTCTATATTCTCTTAAGTGAACATATCTCGCATCCAATTCTTTTCCTAGTCTTTCTAATTTTTTTTGATTGTCAGTATCACTTGAAAGAATTGTTGATGCATTTTCAACAAAATTATTAGTTCCTCTGTTTGGTTTAACTGCTGTTACAAGATACCTTCTTCCATTAAAACAGAACAAAGAAGAATATTTTCTATATCCATCAACTGGGAGTTCATGATTATAAACTACTGCTTGATTTGGTTTATTTATTGCAGTTGCTATTTCTATTCCTTGTGGTTGAGCTCCAGCATGTTCTTTAACATAAGCCATAAAAGATTTTCCAAATTGATGATGATTTTCATTATTCCAAACTAAATTTCCTTCTGCTTCTTCTGGAACTTCCATTTTTCCTATAGCATCATAAAATGCAATTGGATTTGGCACCTGTTGTGATGCTTCAATTTTCCTAACTGGAAGTTCAACTGTAACTGTTTTTCTCGGTTTCTCATTAAGATGTTTTTCTAATGGATAGAAAATGGGCTTAAAGAATGCTGAACCGACGGGATGAGAGAATGATTGATTTTGATCTGGCCAACCAATGAGTCCTCTAGTTATTGCATCTGCTACAAACGGAATAGCCGCCAATAAAGGCAAAAAATTTTTTTGGGCTATACAAATTCCGATAGTTCCCATAACAGCGGTTGCAAATTCTGTCCAATTTGAAGCAAGACATGCATATTCAGCACTAAATGTAGGCAGAGTTCTACCTAATCTATCTTGTAAGCTTCGTGGTAAAGCACCAAGTAAGGGGTAAGTTAAGGGTTTAGTATATCTAACAATACTATTTGCAGTGTTTACTAATCTTTGATTGGGTTGAACGTTATTAGGACCAACAACCTGCATATCTTTTAATTTTGCCTTTGCTTTTTCGAAATCTTTGTCAGTCATCTTAACTATTAAAGTAGTATATCCTCTGTCTCTTGCCATTGCTAAAAATTCATCTGTAAACCCGTTACTTGTAGCATCAATGTTTAATGCAAGTTCTTCTAGGTTTGAAAGTTTATATTGATCTCCAAGTAATCTACCAAAAAGTTTCTTTAGTAAATTTTCTCTAGTCCCTAATGGCACTGGTCCATGAAATGGCAATATTGTATCATAAACTTTTTCTCTTTCTTTTGATGGAGTATCTCCAACACCAAGATATTTCACTGCTTGTAAAACATGATGTTTTGCATCAACAGAATGAAAATCATCTCTAACAGTAGCAATAAGCAAGTCATCTAAAGCCTCTGCAAATCTACTTTCTTGTTTTCTCCAATATCCGTCTTGCATGGGGTCATATTTTAAAAGAGTTGGATTTTTGTTTAATCTATCAGCAACAACCTGCATTCTTTTTGTCATTGGTTCATCTGCAACAGCTTGTATCCCGGAAGCTAAACGATAAGACATATGTAAATATTCATCTTTTTGTTTGTCTGTTAATTTTCTATCTTTAATAGTTTCAGCTCTCATCTTCGACATAGCATTAACTACTTCTGGCAAATCATTTCTTACATCTTTTTCTTCTAGTTCAATAGTCATTGTAGATGGTGGTTGATTCATTTTTGTTTCTCCACTATTTTTTCTGGTGGTGAAATATCTAATTGTGCACGAGGATTTTCAGGAGTTATATGTGCTAAATTTACATATTGTCTAATCAAAGCATGGTCATGTCTTCCTATACCCTCGCCATGTTTCTGTTTACGATATGTATCAATCTGGGATTCTAATTCTCCTATTTGAGTATTTAATGCCGAATATGTCTGTTGCTTATCTTCAATTCTATATTCATGTTTAATTTCATAGTGACTTCCTGCCCAGCATTTAACCTCTGTTCTTACACATTCTTTATAATTTAAGGTTATATGCTTCAAAACATCTTTTACTTCATGAGCTTTAATCTGGTCAGCAGTTTTTTCTAAAGCTAAAGCTGCTATTGCTATAACTCTTTGATAAACATAAGGGTCACTTAAGTCTAATTGAGATAAAACTTCGGGATTAAATTCTGGAACTGGTTCGCCTTCTCCATCTCTTTCTCCTTTCCCATTTTTTACTAATCGGTTAATAAGATAAGTTTGATAACTTCCTCTTGCAAGATTTGCCCAGTTAGCTTCTTGAACAGAAGTATCTCCGTTTTCAATTAAGTCATCTTCAAAATCTTTAGTCTCTCCATAGAAATTTGCAATTTCTTCTAAAGCTCCTTCGGGTTCGCCTTCTCCCGGATTTGCCATATAAAATAAAAGTGATTGTGGGACTAAAGTCCTAAATGAATTAGTTTTATGCTTCATGTTGATTAAAGTGTATCCTTGGGGGACATGACTAGGGTCAAAATCATCTTGCACAACAATAAATTTGTTTCCTCTTTCCACTTGTGCTAAAGCTTCTGCTGAAGGGTATCTTCTTACTACTATTTTTCTTTGCTGTTGAAAATGTTCATCAAGACTCATTTTTTATCTCCTGCTTGTTCAGCTAAAAACTTTTTTACATTATCATAATCTCTTATTGAATCTCCAACCATGTTTCTTATTTCTTCATAATCTACTCCATCAGCAGGTCGGATATTTGCTATAAGATTTTTGTATATATCAACAAATGGTTCTAAACCATAATCTCTTACAACAAGAGAGGCATGAGCAATATTTCTTCCTGTTAATTTTCCATTAGCTTCAACTAGTGCTTTAGCTTCAATTCCATCAGGCAAATATTTTCCCCATATAGCTTCTTGTTCAGTTGGATTTGGCATTCCGAAGTATAATCTATGTGGAAATCTTTGAACAAAAGTGTCATTAATTAAATCTGGTCTATTCATAGTCCCAATTATATAAACTCCTTCTATTGGTTTACTCAATTTGCTCTGCAATAGTCCTGTCCAGCTTGATTTCCAAGATTGTGCATATTTCTTTTCAACAAGAGCATCCACTTCGTCAAAAAGTAAAACGCATGGTGATAGTTGTCTTGCTCTTGTAAGATATTTTTCTATTTTCTTTCCTGTTTCTCCAACAAACTTATCTTCTGGTTCTGAACCAGATATAATAATATAATTAAAACCATATTCACCAGCAAGAGCTTCAGCAAATTCAGTTTTACCAGTTCCAGCAGGGCCATAAAATAAAACCATGCTCCCATTACTTCTATCAAATACTCTTCTCATAACATCTTTATGACTTTCATATCCACCAATACTATCAAGCTTCTTTTGTGGCTCTCTAAATGGCATATCTCTTAAAGCAGAAGGTTTTGTTTTCTTCAAGGCTTTATCGATATCATTTCTATCTACAACAAGTTTATCATCCCCACGTAAAACATTTAAAGTAAATGCTTCATCTAGTAATCCTCTTAGGTCAGCCCCAGTATAACCGAATGTTAAACCTGCAGCATATTGCAAGTCTTCATCCCCTACTCGGAACATGTGTCCCCCTTTTCTGTTCGCATGAATTCTTAATATTGCAAGTCTTCCTTCTCTGTCTGGTGGCATAAATTCTATTTCTTTAGAAAATCTTCCAGGTCTTCTTAGTGCATTGTCTAATTTGTCTGCTTTATTAGTCATTCCAAATACAAAAATTCCATTATTAGAATCTACTCCGTCCATTTCTGCTAACAATTGATTAAGTGTTTGCTGTTGAGTTGGGTCGACTATTTCTTCTCTACTTGAAAACTTATCAACTTCATCTAACATTAAGATTACTTTTTGATCTCCATTTTTTGCAATCTCTCTCAATTGTTGATATAACCAACTTATCTGTTGAGGATTTGAAACTCCTTTAGCATCATACAAATGACAATGTAATTTTGTAGCTAGATACTGGACACCCAAAGTTTTACCTGTTCCAGGAGGGCCAACAAAAAGATAGTTTCTATGTCCCATTTCAGTTCCAAATCTATCTAAATGTTGAACAGTTGCTGCTATACCTTCCAAATCTTCTTTTAATTTTGGATGAATATAATATTTTTCTTCTGTAACCTCTGGCTGAATTGATTTAATTTGCCTGTTCTGTGCCATGTTATCTCTTATTTTGAATCTTGTTCCTTCTCCGTTCATTTTCTTTCTCCTGTATTTAATCGCACTAATTTAGATGGTTTATAAAATTCACAACCAGATTTTTTTCCGTTTGGGGAAACATAAACTTTTCCACAATCAAAAGGACAAATTCCTTCTTTGTCTAATCCATAACCATCAGATAAAGCATAACAATTATTAGAGTGTATTAATGGAGAATCTATTTTGTCTCCTTTAATAACTCTTTGCTGAAGCAAGTAGCCTCTTAATTGATTAACTTGTTGAGAATTTAAACGATTTACATTTCTCCCATTACCTACTGGAAAAACGAGATTAACTCTTAATGGCAATCCTAGCTCTTCGGCTAAGTCTAATAGTCTTGGAACATCATTAACATTATCTTGATAAACAGCAGAAGTCATTAACATAGGAAAATGAGGTTTTAGATTTCTTATGTTTCTAACTGCTTCATCAAAAAGATTTTTACCAGTAATATGTTCATACAGAGCAGGATTCGAAGCATGTAAACTTGCCTGTATTTGTGTTCCTTCTTTTGCCATTTGCTCTAAATCTAAAAGTTCTTTAGGGATTACAGTAGCGTTTGTTGAAACATGAACTCCTTTATCTTTTGCTCTTATTTCTCTTATGATTCTAACAATTCTTTTATCTAAGAATGGTTCGCCTCCACCAATCTCAACAACATCAGAGTCAGAACTATCAATTAATCTCATTATCTCTTCCTCAGGCAATATAGAACCGTCTAAGTTTTGATAACAGAATCCGCATCTTTCATTACAAATTCCGTTTATATCAATTGTTAGTTTACTCATTTCCTTCTGCATTTCAAGTTTATTACAATCTTTATCTAATAATCTTTTGAATAAATGTAATTTATAAACCTTTCTATTTGTAACTACTTAATAATTACATTAATAAGGTCAAACTCATTCCATCGGGGTAAATTCTACATCTTCCCCCCTATACTCCCTTGAACTTTTTATTTAGTGGCATTAAAAAAAATTACTCAGGAACCTTATTCGGAGATTGGTTTCAAGCCAGAGGAAAATTCAACTTCGTTAAATTCTGATGTTATATGAAATTGTGGGACAGGCTGAGACATTTACAGGCTCTCTGCGTTGCACTTGTTCGACCCAAATCGCTCAATTATTCTATAATTTCAGTTTGGTGAGCGACTTCTGTAAATGTCAATATTATATGCAATATTACTCGGGCGTGCTTATAGAATAAATTAAGCTAAAAAGGTAGGTTTTCTAAATATTCTTGTTTTGCCTTTAAGATTGTTGTTGATAGAGATTCATAATACTCTTTAATTTCATTACCGGCAAATCTTGCTATTTCAATACCATAATTTCCCATAAGAACTAAACTATCTCTCCAAACAATTACACTATAATTGCCTTGGGACAAAAAAAATTCTAATTTTTGCCCATCTTCCCAATTTCTATTTACAAAGTTCCAAGTATCCAAATGAATTTCTTTTATTATATCGGCAAAACTTAACTTTTTAGCCTTGCGACTTACAGCTTTCTCAAATTCTTTTCGCTTTCTATCTTGAAATTCTGTTAATTCAGATAACCCCATATAATAAAGAATTTTACGGAGATTTATAAAGATTATTGAAGCCCGCCCTGCGTCATACTGTGCCTACGTTTCGCTTCGGCATTTTTTCTTGCAGGAAAAACGTATAACAGCGGAATTTAACGCTCACTCCTTGTAGTCGCTCGGGCTTATGTCAAATTGAATTTTCAGCTCGGCTCAGTGGTTTGCCTCTCCACTAGAGGAAAATTCAAAAGTAGATTATTTGGCAGAGATTAAAGTGAATCCTAAATTAGCAAGAGATTATTTAGATCCTAAAAAGTATTTATTAAACTAAATCTAAAAATCTTTTTCTTTCTTTGTTTTTTTTAGCCATTAAAACAACTCTCGAATCTTTTTTTTCACTTATAATTTTGTGACCTGTAATTTTTCCAATTCTTTCTGCAAAATCTACTATTCCCCCATGATAGGGCATGTTGGCTAGAGTCATTCTGTATTGGGCTGGGCCAACTGGCATTGCAGCTTTTAGTTCCAAGAAATCAAAATCTATGTCTTTTATAATTTCAGCATATTGTTCAGGATAAAACATGTTCATCTCTTTTGCTAATGTTAATCGGATAACGCTTCTTTTGAAATTTTTTAATAAATTTAAAGATTTCATAATTTTTTGCCATCCATCTTTTGTAAACGGGCGGCAAACACTATTATACATTTCTTCATTTGGCGCAGGCAATGTAACATAAATTTGAGTTGGCTGATGTGAAATTAATTTTTGGATCATATCCGGGAAAGTTCCATTTGTAACCAGAAAAGAGGTCATATTTTTTGCGTGAATCTCTTCTATTAATTCTGGTAGTCTGGGATACATGCAGGCGTCACCTGTTAAACTTAAGGCTACATGCTTAGGCTTCTGGGATTCTTTAACTCTTGATTGATTTGCATTTATATTCCCCTTGAAGCCTTTTAGAATTTCAATATGCGCCTTGATAAAACCATCAATTATGAGATCTGGTGGATCTTTGAATTCTGTATTTTTTGGAAAGTTATATTCTATATTTCTCCAGCACCATTCACATCTTAGATTACAAAAATCCAAGGTAACTGAGGCCTGAATACATTGCCAGCTTTTTATTCCGTAGAAAGTATTTTTGTAGCAGACATTTTTGCCTCTTATGGCTTCTTTACAGTAATGGCAGACTTTGATTGCAGAATGATTGCCTATTAATCTGTAACCTTGGCTGATTAATTCTTTTTTTCTTGCATCTAAGTCAATATCTGTTGGCTGATTTTTGTTTAGATAATTCCTTAAGGCTTCTTTCATTTTTAAGTTTTCAGGAAATTCACCTGAACAAGAGGCTAAGTTTTCCTTTTCTAATGTCTGGATAGTGCTATGAAATTTTATATTGGACATAAGCCTTTAGCAATAGTTAGGATTTTATAAAGTTTTCTTTAGTAATTTATATAAAGTAAGAAATTATAAAAATTATATGCAAAAAAGAGGGCAATTAACAATATTTGTAGCTTTAGGATTAATAGTGTTAATTATCCTGTCTATTTTGTTCTTTATCAAAAAACCAAATGATAAGCCTGCTAAATTACTGGCTGCAACTACAACAGAGCAGGTTGAAGCATTTTTGAAGAGCTGTGTAGAGAAAAGAACCAGAGATATCTTTAATGTTATGGAGAATAATGGGGGAAATTTAGATCAAAAAATATTATACGGGAATAAGGAAATCAGCCTGTTTTTAACGAAAGATTATTCAAGTAAAGTGCCGCAGATTAGCCTTATTGAGAATGCTTTAAAAAATGAAATAGAAGATAATCAAAGTGTTAAGGATTGTTATGAAGAAATTAAAGATTTTAGAAGTGCTGGTTTTGAAATTAATTTCAGCGATTATAATGTAAAAGTAACTGTTAATGAATGGAATGTTGATTTTGATTATTTCCAAGATTTAATTTTAGCAAAAGGTATTGTTAATGAAGTTAAGAGTTTTAGAATTACAATACAAAGCGAGCTAAGAAATTTTATTAAAATAGCAAATGAGAGAGTAAATTCTTTAATTAATGGGGAAGATTTTGATTTAACTATGACTTTGAAAGGTTTTGAGAATGTGAAAGGCGAGGGATATTATGTAAAATATGATGAGACTATAAGTGATTATGAGGTTTTTAAATTAGAGTCTAAAAGTGAAACTTTCTTGTTTGCAGTTTATGATCCTGTTCTTTCCTTAAGTAAACCGAAAAATGGCTGCTGCATTTCAAAAGATGGAATGTGCAGACAGAACTTTTTAAATTGTGATGGGCAGTCTTCTACATATGACTGCAATAGTATAGAAGAATGCAACTTGGGTTGCTGTTCTGTGGCACAGGGCTCTGAATTTAAAATAACAGGCAAGGATGAATGTTTAGTAAGATTAAGCACGGGAATTGGAAATAGTTTTTCTAGTTTTGGAAAAGATATTCACTCATTATTAAGCGAAGATAATTTAAGACAATGCAATGTTAGAATTTCTGATAAGGGTTGTAGTTTAACTGTTAATGATGATAAGGGCTTAAGAAATTTAAATATGAATCCTTATACTAATGAATGCTCTTTTAGGTCCAGCCAGGATGGAGAGCATTATTTGCTTTCTTGCCAGGATGGAGAATTGAAAGCTGAGGCACTTGGCATTGATAGATTAAGAGTTTGCCATAACAACAAAAAAACATTTAATAGTTATCAAGATTGCAAAACCTGCGGGGGGGTTAGTTTGCAAAGTGATGTATTATTATATTTAGATCCAAGCAACAGGGTAGTTACAAGTTTTCAATGTGGCATTAGTGAATGTTTGAATAAAGGTTTATGCAAGGCTATTCAGTCTGATGCCAGTATAAACAGCAATATAGATTGTTTGCCTTTATATCCACCTAATAATCCATTGAATTGTAATGATTGTGGGAGGGGTGAAGATGAAAGGGCTAATGCATGCAATAAAGAAGAATGTGAATCCCTTGGTGCTTGTTCAGCTTCTAAAAAACCTTTAATTCTGAATAATTTAAAACAATCATCTATATGCGCAGGATTAATTTATGTTTCTGTATTAAATCCCGATGCTGCTAATCTTTTTAATGCCAACTGTAACGTTGATAATGAGGATTTATTTAAGATGTTCTCTAAAAAAGATACTAATGAATGCAAGAAAGAACTGTTTTCAATGAAAGAATGCAATGATTGTGTAAACAGGCTTAATAAATTTGAAAGATGCACTGAAGATTCCTGCAAGGCTTTAAATCCAATGTGCAAATTCATATTTAATGGGGCTGTAAACTGTGTTAGAGATAATGAAGATGAATTAGATGTAATAATTAATTCTCCTTTACAAAATCAATTAGTAAGCTGGAATACAATTTCTGTGCCAATATCAATATCAACTTCTAAAAATGCAATATGCAGATACAGCTATAATGCGGATGATCAGTTTAAGGATATGTTAAAGATAAGTGAGGATTTTGGTTTGAGCCATAGTGGAAATTTATTAATACCATATAATCCCAATGACAGAATATTAAGGGCTACAATTGCCTGCTTGGGAGAAAATAGCGGAGTTAAGACAGAATTTTTAACAATTTTAGTTGAGAAAAAGCCAAATAGCGCTTTGCCAATTATAGAAGATATAAATCTACAGAATAAAAAGGTTGATGTGAATGAAAAAGAATTAAAAGTCAGGATTGATAAATCTGTTTTAGGCTGCAATTTCATTGATATATCTGAAAATTTAGTAAGGGATCCGGGTAAAATAAATGATTTTATTAATGTGCCGCCGCCTTCAAATGTTTATCCCGGGAGATGCAGCTATATCAGTGCTTTGGATGAGTCTGAGTGCAAATTAGATATTAATTTACAAGCTGGTAAATTTTATTTTTATATAGTAAACTGCATGGATTCCAATAATGTAGTATCCGATGATTTATTAGTGTTTTTTAGAACTTAATCCTTAAATGCTTTTTCAGCTTCTTTGAAACTCTTTTCTAATTCTAATTCAACTTTATCACTTTTCTTTTTAAGGATTGGTTTTAAAGGCCTGAATAATTTTGTTTCTGGGCTTAATCCTTTCTTTTCATTTTCTATCTCTTTAGTTTTTGTTTCTAATTTTGTTTTTATTCTTTTTTTAAAAAATACCAAGATCCCCAATAAAATAAGTATGATTAAAATGATTATTGCTAATAGTGTAATGAATGAACTTTCTTCTTTAGTAGTTGTTGTTTCTGGTTCTATTTCCTGCGTTACTATAGGCTCTTTTTTTGGTGTTGCAGCGGTTTTAATTACAATTTCATCCCCTGGACATTTAGGACATGGGCCCCCACAGTCAGCTGGTAAATTTTTATTTTGAGTGCAGCTTTCTTCTTTATCGCAAACTTTATTTGTGCAAGTATTTTTTTTATCTTCTCCTGACAAAAGATCTTGGTTGCAGTTTTCATCGAAGACATCAACTTTGCTGTCGCAATCATTATCCAAACCATCATTGCATATCTCTACTGATCCTTCTACTGATCCTTCACAGACTGTAAACTGTCCCTGAAAGCATTTTTGAGTTCCTTTTTTACATATACCTATATTTTTTCCGCATTCCTGAGTTTGATTTTCATTACAAGGGCATCCTTCATCTGTTTGAGCGTCACAATCATTGTCTAAACCATCACCACATATTTCAGGTGATGCTGCATTACTTGCGAAACAAATAGTCCATAAGCCTCTTGAGCATATCTGGATTCCTTTAGTGCATTCGCCATTTTGAGAACCGCAGAATCTTGTTTGGCCATGGATACAAGGACAGCCTTCATCAGTTACACCATCACAATTATTATCTTGACCGTCGCAGATTTCTGTTGAATTTGGGTTTATATTTATGTTATTATCATTACAATCATTTTCTTTGTAGGCTATTACATTACTTACATTTAAGAAACAATTTTTGCCATAGCCATCACTGTCTTTGTCTACACAATCCAATAATTGCAAACAACTTTGCTTATCAAATGGATCTGGCTTATTATAAGATGTCCCACAATTATTAAGATCTATACAGGATCTTGTTCTGAATCCTTTTATTTCTGTGCAATTAGACCATTCCGAGCACTGCCATTCATCCCTACAAGGCTCTGCCATATTCGGTTCTAAATTACAAGCAATAAAATTTGTGCATCTGTCATCAATCTGATCAAGGTTTCCATCAACTTTTTCAAATTTGCCATCATTACAATATTGCCCTTGAGTGTTGCACCGGGTTTTTTCGAAACATTCCCCCTGGATAACGCATGAATCTAGGGAATTACAACAAGATATTGATGCATCTATACCTGTTAATCCAAATTCTCCAGCATCATCGCCGCAGCAATTATCATAATATGTGTTAAAGATTTCATCATTATCAATCCAAACGTAACCAGCATTTTTGCATCTCTCTTCATTGAAATCAAAATTTTCAAAAAAGTCACAAAGATCATTTTCATTTAAGTCTGTGCAAACATTAAAAGTGTCCGGCCATATTGATGTTCCTGTATTAGTTTTAGCCCAGAAACCCTTGACCTTGCTTTCTCTTCCTTTAGGCAGAGGAGAACCAAATAATAATTTTACTTTTGAGCCTGATGGAAGATTTAAATTAGGTGTTACGGATTTTAATGCATCTTCTAAGGTTACTGTCAGGTTTCCAGTTTCGAAAGCAAACTGTGACATATTTAATTGAGTAACTATTCTTACTTGAACATCCCCTTCATCACCACAACTTATTATGAAGATAACTGTAAGAATGAACAAGAACCATAATTTTATTTTATTTAAGTTAACTGTCAATTTCAATTCCTACTCCTATTCCAGTTATTACATTGCCTGAAGGGAATCTATTTGCTTTTTCAGAATCTGCACATTTTTTATGGAATCCAGGATAACCTGAACCTCTTGTCTCTTGCTCTTCAGATTCTGATTTGAACATTCCTTTATCATCATATTCCTGGTAGAAAAATTGTAAAGTTTCACATACCATAAAAGATAATCTAGACAGGAAGTATCTTGGAGAATCTATTCTGTATATATTTGGTGGTTTTTTTTGGCAATCCAAATTCCTAATCCCCTCTGTGATTTCTTCCCTTTCATCAGTCCTATCATCTGTTTTTATATGTATAGCTAACTCATTTTCATTGGTGAAACAACTTTCTGATGATCCGATCCCACACTCATCTCTTTTTTTAATGTCATAGAACACATCTATAATTGCCTTCAAATTTTCTTCTTCTTCATTTATAGGTTTTACATTATTTAAGAGAAAATCAGCTATCTTGGTTCTTTCCTGGCGATTCCCATTTTTGATTATGTTTGCCAGTTTCTCTTTGTCTTTTTTTAGTTTCTTACATGATTCTTCTGTTCCTGGCAAGAGACCGCTGAATGAATCTTTGCCCATAACAGCAATTCCCATGTTTAGTGTGTTTAATGATTTGAAAGTTTCAGCACCTGGCCCGCCATGTTCTATCTTTTTATACCAGATACCAAGATTAGTAACTCTTTCATTTGTAAAACCTAATCCCGCACCGGTTATTATTGAGTCTTCTGGAGCAGATATTTTTTTTTGAATATTTTCTTTTCCGGTGCCTATTTCAATTAACTGCGAGGGACCAAAACCATAAGCAGTATATTCGACAGGAATAGCATAAACAGTAGTTGTAAGTAATAAAATAAGTGCAATAATTATCGTTATTTTTCTTTTCATGATGAACCCCTTGCTAAGTGAGATGGTATTAAGGCTGCTTCAGGTTCTGATAATGAGCCACATCCATTATTCAGAGAATCTGCATAATAGCTTGAGCCATCTGCTGCAATATAATATTTAACCCTGCCCTGATTACCCTGACCGCATCCAATATTTGAATCTGATGGAAGGAAGATATCAAATGTTCCACGCTCTGTTTTAATTATAATTTTCTGCGCATCCCAATTTGTGTTTCCAACAGAATCAAATAATAATATGCCTTCACCACTACTAATGTCTGTGAAAACATTGTTTGTTAATTTACCTAATTCAATTTCCTGCAGGCCATGGACTAGAGTTTTAATGGACCATAATGCTTTTGGTGATGAGGATGCTGCGCCATTATCAGGGATTAGGTCTTTTATAATTAAGGTAGTTTCTTTTGCTATGCCTACGTCAATTATATTTGTCTTTGTTGCCTTATTCCCTGATTTGTCAACTATAATTCCGGTTAGTGAATAATGACCTTTCAATAATCCCTCTGTTAAAGTTGCTGTTGCAGATGTTGCAGTAACTGATGAAGGTTTGATGCTGGATTCCTGAACTGTGTTTTTTCCTGTTAATATAAATAAAACTTTGTTTGGGTCTATGCCAGCACCCTGATCATTAAATGTCATGGATAATTTTAGATTTTTTCCATTTGTAACAACTGCATTATTATCCGGAGTTAATGTTAAAATTTCAGGAGGAATAATATCACTTGCGTATTGGACTATGCCTGAAAACCATGTGCAGTTCCATGCGCTAGTTATTATTCTACAGCCATAAACATTTATTGAATATGTTCCATCTTGAGTATCTAAGGGGAATTTGAAAGTAGAGTTTATTGAACCTTCATACCATTGTTCTTGCTGACAATTTCTTATACAAGTATTATTTTGAATTACTGCCCTTGAAAATCTTTTACCATTTAATGAAATTTCTTTTTTTCCTGTCCCACCACATAGAAAAGCTTTTTCAAAGAATTTAAAGGATTTATCTGCCTCTATTGTAAGGTTTATTGCTTGATTGACAGTAATAACTTTAGGATTTAGGACAACGCCTGTAAAGAATAGATTTTGAGCGTTTGAATTAATTGAGATTATAGTTAATGCAATAATCATAGCGAATAAAATACCTCTTTTTACCATGCATTATTAAACATTGGATTAATATAAAAATGTTATTGATTTAGTAAACCCTAACGAAAGTTATTTAAATGGCTAAAAAAGGTAAAAATTACCCGTTAAACTACTGATGTAGGAGGGCTGAATGGAAATTAATGATATCAAGAAGGCAATAGAAGAAGTAAAGGCTAGAGGCCCCAAAAGGAATTTTAATCAGAGCATTGATTTAGTAATTAATCTTAGGAATATGGATATTAAGAAAACCCCTATATCTGCATATCATCCCTTAAAACATAATTTTAAGAAGATTAAGATCTGCTGCTTTTCTGATGAATCTCTAAGAGCTAAGATTGAGAAAATATTTGATAGAGTAATAAGCAAAAGCCAGTTAAGTTTAATGGGGGATAAAAAAGAAATAAAAAAATTAGCAAAAGAATATGATTATTTTGTAGCTCAGGCAGATTTAATGCCCTTAATAGCAAGTAAATTAGGCAGGTTTTTAGGCTCGAGGGGAAAAATGCCAAATCCTGCTGCAGGCTGTATTTTTTTACCAAATGCAGATTTAGAAGCTTTGAAAAATAAATTGCAATTTTTAAAAAAGATTCAAACTAAAAGTGAATCAGCTATAAGAGTTTGTGTTGGCAAGGAAGATATGAAGGATGAAAATTTAATTGAAAATGTAAAAGAGATTTATGATTATGTCTTAAGCTTATTACCTGAAGGAAAAAATAATATCAGAAGTGTTTTATTGAAATTAACAATGGGACCGGTTTATAAAATTGGCAGTGGCTTCAAAATCATTGAAAAAAAGCCTTTATTGGAAAAGCCTAAAGAGAAAAAACCTAAGGCTGAGGTAAAGAATGGATAAGCCAGAAACCAGAGCTGCGGAATGGAAGAAAAAAGAAGTTCAGGTAATCAAGGATTTAGCTTCCAGATATAAATTAATTGGAATAGTAGATATGAGTGGATTACCTGCTTTTCAATTGTTGAAAATAAAATCAGGATTAAAAGGAATTGCTGAATTAAAAATGGCGAGAAAGAATTTAATTAAATTGGCATTGAAAGAAATTGGAAAGCCAAATATTGATAAGATGATAGAAAATATTCAGGGAAAAGCTGCATTATTATTTACAAATGAAGATGCATTTAAAATTTTTAAAGTTTTGAAAAAGAATATTGCATATACTAAGGCTAAGGCCGGACAAATTGCACCTAATGATATAGAGATTAAGGTGGGTTTGACTAATTTTATGGCTGGGCCAATGATCGGGGAATTAGGAAGAGTTGGATTGAAAACAGGTGTTGAAGCCGGAAAAATAGTAATTAAGGAGGATAAATTATTAGTTAAGAAGGGGGAAATAATTAATGCTGTAAATTCTGATTTATTAACTAAGTTTGGTGTTGAGCCTATGGAAGTTGGATTAAGATTAACTTTAACTTATAGCGATGGTGAAATTTTAAGCAGAGATGTTTTAAATGTAAATGAGGAAGAGATAATTAGTTCTTTAATTAGTATAGCCAGAGAAGTATTATTGTTTGGAGTTGAGATTGGATATGCAACTAAAGAGACTGTAGAGTTAATGATTATAAAAGGTTATAGGAATGCAGATGATTTAGGAAAAGGATTAAAGATTGAAAGTAATTTAGAAGATGCTAAAATAAAAGCTAAACCTGAAGATGTTAGGAAAGAAGATAAGAAAGAAGAGAAAATAGAAGCTGAAGTTAAACATGAAGAGGCTGAACCTAAAATCGAGATAAAAGAAAAGATAGAAGAGCCCGAGGTTAAAATTGAAGACAAGATAGAACATGAAATCCAAAAGGTTAAACCTGAAGCTGATAAAAAGGCTGAGATTTATCAGAAGCCAGTTAGAGAGTTTAAAGAAGAGATTAAAAGTGGGTCTGAGACAGTAGTTGGCGATGTGGAGAGAGTTATAGAAGAAGAGGCTAAGAAGGCTGTAGATATCGGTAAGATAGCTGGTATGAATTTGGTTAATCAGACAGTTACAAACATTATTGGGGGGAAAACTTTAAATACTAATTCAAAGGCTTTTGAAGTTACAAGCAAGCCTTCAAAATTAAGAGAGGCTCAAAATCAGGCTACAGTTAATTTCGAAAGAGATTCACGGGTTGCAGCTGATTTTTTGAGGAAGGTAACAGATATAAAAATCAAGAGTCAAAGTAAAAAATCATAATCTTATGGAGGAAAAATAAAATGATATATTTATACAGTGCATTATTGCTTCACAAGGCTGGAAAAGAAATTAATGAATCCAATTTAAAAAGAATTGTAGAAAGTGCAGGTGTTAAAGCTGATGATGGAAGAGTAAAGGCTTTAGTTGCTGCTTTACATGATGTTAATATTGATGAGGTTATAAAACAAGCTTCTATGGCTCAGGTTGTTCAGACTGCTCCTAGTGTTCAGGCTGGAGAAAAACCAAAAGCTAAGGAAGGACCTAGTGAAGCTGATAAAAAGGTTGAGGAAGAAAAAGCAAGTGCAGGATTATCCTCTTTGTTTGGATAATTTTGTTTTTTTAATATGAAAATATCTGATTTGATTGAGAAATTGCAAAAGGCTGAGAAAGAGTTTTTTACTAGAGATAAAATGTTGTTGGCTATTCTATTAGATGAACTTTATCCAGAATTTTTAAAAGCCAGCTGGGTTAGTAGAACTTCAGAAAAGTTTGGAGAAGCTGCTGCAATATTTAATCGTTTGAAAAATGATCCTGTAGTTTTCGATCATATTTTTTTCGGTTTGGGAAAAGACTATCACGATATTAAGGTAATTAGTCCTTCTTCAGAATATGAATTTAAAGAAGGTGGTGAGTATACAAGAGGGATAACAAAGTTACCTCCGGGGGCTTAAACAAACATTTTGAACATAGTTTAATTATTTAGGAAATTGTTTTTTAGTTACCACAATGCTTAAAAATTGAATAAAGCATTTCTAATTTATGTATAAAAAAGAAAATAGTCTGTTATTTAATGAAGAAAAAAGGATAAGAAGAGAGTTGAATGAATTAAATGGACATATAAATAATTCTGAGAAATTAAAAGAAATAGAATTCAAAAAATTAAAAGAAGTGCAGACAGAAATCAAAAAATTAAACGAAGAAGTTAAGAATTTAAAGTCTGAAAATGATAAAAGCAATTTGAATTTCTTTGAATTAAGGAATGAAAGGAACAAATGTAATCAAGAGGTTAAGAAATTAATATTACAAATAAAAGAATTAAGACAGAAGTATAAAAAATTTGGCGGCAGCAGAGATTTAGTTAATCCTAATAGTATTTTAAATAATATTAAAGATTTTGAATTAAAAATTGAAACTGAGGGATATAGCTTTGATAAAGAACAAAAGGTTATGCTGAAAATAAAGGATTTAAAGAGGGAATATGAAGGCAATAGGGAATTATTCGAAATTTATTCTGAAATACAATTATTGAGCAAACAGATTGAGGATTCAAGATTAAAGGCTGATGAGGTGCATAATAAATTTTTGGATATGAGAGATAAAAATAAAAATGAATATGATAAGTTTTTTTCAATTATAAAAAGGATTAATGATTTAAGGAAAAGTGAGAGAAGCTTTTTTAATGAATATAAAAAACATAAAACGAATTTTACTGCTAATTTGGGATTGTTTAATAATAAAAGAAGAGAATTAGATAATATAATCAGATCTGTAGAAGGAGTGAAAGTCAGAAAGAAAGAGTTAAAGCTTAAGAAAGAGAGAGATATAATAAATAAAAAGGCAGCTATAGTTGAAGATAAGATAAAGAAGGGGTTAAAATTAACTGGAGATGATTTATTAGTATTAAGAGAGGTTGATGATGTTAAGTAATTTAGTTACATGGACAGAAAGAGTTTTTAGCCCATTAGGATGGATTGGGTTATTTATACTGGCATTTATTGAAAGCTCTTTTTTTCCTATTCCGCCTGATTTATTATTGGCTGTTTTAGTTTTTGCTGAACCAAGCAAGTGGTGGTTTTTTGCATTAGTCTGCGCTATTGGAAGCGTTACAGGGGGGATGTTTGGCTATTTAATCGGTTATACGGGAAAAGAGGCAGTTTTGAAAAGATTTGTTTCAGAAGAGAAGATTAGGAAAGTGCATGACTTATTCAACAGATATGAAAGCTGGGCTATTTTTATTGCAGGATTTACACCAATACCCTATAAAGTGTTTACAATTGCAGGAGGCGTTTTTTATATTAAATTCTGGAATTTTGTTTTAATGAGTTTTATAAGCAGAGGCTTAAGATTTTTTATAGTAGCTGGATTTGTAATGTATTTTGGTCAGAGATTTATGGATTATTTGGATAGATTTGATTTATGGACTTTGGTTGTAGTGGTTTTATTGTTAATAATATGGTGGTTTTACAGGAAGTATAAAAAGAAAAAATCCCTAGTGCATTAGTTTTAAATATAAAACAAATCTATTTTTGAAATTTTATGGTAGAAGATATAGATATGTTATTTCATGAAGCTGCTAAGAGTGTTGATAGTGGGGACTATGAATCTGCTATTAAGAAGTATGAGCTAATTTTACGGAAGGAAAAAGATAATTCAATGGCTTTGTGGGCGCTTGGATTTTTTTATTTTAAGACTGCTGTTTTGAATCCCGATGAACATGGGGGCAGGCTTGGAAGTGCTAAATCTTTATTTGAATCTTTGCTGAAAATAAAAAGAATTAAACTTGATGAACTTCGTAGGCAGAGATGGTATTGCATAGATGATTTGGCTTGTTTAGGGTGGATATTTCATGAAATGGAGGCTTATGAACCTGCTAAAAACTGTTTTAAAGAATCACTTGGTTTATGGAGACATAATGTTCCTGCATTAAGCGGGATGGGAATCGCTTTATTGAAAACTGGTAAGAATGGGGAAGGTGTCAGCTATTTAGAAGAAGCATTAAACTTTGGTAAAAAATATGTTAACGGTGAAATATATGAAGGAGCCGGCAGAGAAAAGAGATTTCTGGTTGCAAGAAGTTTTATTATTGCTTTTGATACTTTAAGAAGGGAATCCGGGAGTAGAGGATGGATGGGGTTTTTTAGTGCGCTTGGTTATAGTTATCAAAAGGGTCGGTATGAAAGAATATTAGAAAGAGATTTAGTTTAACGCCTTTTTTTGAATAGTGATAAATTATAAAACTCTTTTAAAGTGGAATATATTGGTATTTCTTTTATTTTAAAATATTTTGTTATGAATAGCCATACTAAGACAACATAGATGGAAGATAAGACTTTCCATATAAATAAATGAATGGTGTTAAACAATTCTATTGAGAAATTTCTATATAAAAAAATCAAGAATTCCAATCTTAATATATTTGCGGATAATATTAATAATGAGCCTATGATAAACAGCTTTAAACATTTCCCGAAATTAATTCCTTTAGTTGTTAGTATTAAGATTGCTAATAATAGATATGCTGAGGCTGCGATACAGGCGGGAATAAATTTGAATATTGTTGAATCTATAATCAAAGCGTTTTCTATTAAAGCTGCGTCGAAGAAAATATTTGAAATTATAAACGTTGGATAAATTGTTAAAGGCGTAAAAATTATGTAAAAGATTTCATAAAAAATTCCCAATAATAAAACTAAAATAAATTTTAATAATTCTATTGTTGTTGATTTTAAGGTTTTTAAATGATGCTTGTATATTCTTAAGTAGCTTATAGTTGAAGCAATGGATAATACTGCGGTGATTAAAAGAAAAATATTTCTTAGAATGCTTATGTTTAACAAGATAATCAAAATGAATGTATATTGCGCTACTGTTGCGAATTTTCCAAGATTGTTCCTTGTCCACTCTTTCATTCTTTTGTTTTTATCTATTAAGGCTATTAAAGTAAAAAGTGCAATTACTATTTCCCTAAAACTTAATATTAATAATTCCAATAAAGTAATTTTATTTATTAAGAGCAAGGCAAGTAATACAAAAACTGTCAGGACTTTATCTGCTAAAGGGTCTAAAAATTTTCCTAAGGCTGTTGTTTTTTTTAATTTTCTTGCCAAATAACCATCTAAAAGGTCAGTTATAGCTGCAATTATTGTTAAAATTAAGGCTAATTTAAACTGGGATTTTATTAACAGGTATAATATAATAGGTGACAGGATTAATCTTAAAGTTGTTAAAATGTTGCTTATCATGGTGTTTTTGATGAAATTAAACTATAAAAATATTTTTATATCCTTATTTTAAGCTATTTTGATGATTTACCTGATTTTATTAATAATGTTTGGGATAATAAGCCTGTTTGTAGATAAGAGTTTTAGCAGTTTCATGTTTAGTATAAGATCTGGATTTCTTAGCTCATTTGTTTATTATACATTATTGATTTTAAAAGAGTATATTTTATTAATTTTTAGCGTTATTATATTGTATTTTAAGGATAAGAAGAAGATTATAAATGCAGTTATTGGATTTTTCTTAACAGGTTTTGTAGTAACTATTTTAAAATATTTCATTAATAGACCAAGACCCTTTGAAGTTATTTTAAATTCTAAATTAAATATATTTGATTATTCTTTTGCTTCTTTTAATACTAGTTTTCCAAGCTGGCATACTGCTGCTGCTTTTTCGTTATTGCCTTTTGTTTTTTATTTTAATAAGAAGCTGGGATATTTATGGATTGCAATTTCTATACTAATAGGATTTGCAAGGATTTATACAGGATTCCATTATTTAAGCGATGTTTTATTTGGCGGATTAATCGGATATTTAATTGGTTATTTGAGTTTGAAGAAATTTAATTATTTCTAAAAAAATCCGGAGTTAAATCTTTTGAATTGGCTAGTAGATATTCATTGTAAGCTGTGTGTATAGATTCTAATTTATAATCTATATTTAATTTATTTAATTCATGTTTTAAAAATTTAGCCTGCTGCTTTAAAATTTTCTTATTAAATGGCAGACCATCAAACTGTGTTTTAGGCTTTGGGACCACAGGATTTATGGAAGGATATATATTGGGGAAAATATCTTTCATTTTTTTTATGAAATCTATGGTTTTTTCCAAGTCTTTTAATTCCTGGTTTGGAATTCCATATAGCAAATACATTTTTATTTTTTTAAAGTTTAATTTCCTGGCTAGTTCTGCAAATTCAAAAAATCTATTGTCTGTTGTGAATTTATTAACTGTTCTTCTTGTTATTTCGTCTGCTTCGGGGGCTATCGTTAAAGAAGTCTGGCCATTTTCTTTTATTAATTTCATTATTTCCTCGTTTAAGAATTCAACTTTTGTAGAGGGGACAATAAATTTAATCCCTTTTTTTAGCATGTAGTTTAAGAATTCTGCTCTTTTGGGATGCGTGAAAGAAGCTGCGTAGATGGCAACTTTATCTGCTTTATTCATTTTTATTCCTTCGTCAATTATTCTTATTATATTTTCGTAAGACCTGTATCTTATTTTTGGGTATGTTGTAGGGATAACACAGAATTTACATTTGTAGGGACAGCCTCTTTCTGTTTCCAATAGCAAGGCTTTTCCGAAAACAAAACTTTTATCTAAATTTTTAGGATATTCCTGTTTTATTGGATAAGGAGAATCATCCAAATTGTTTAGAACAGCATAAGTTGGTTTGTTTATATCCGGAATGAAAACTCCAATTATTTTTGAAATTTCATTTAAAAATTCTTCTTTAGTTTCTGTATTTTCATAAGCTTCTAAAATTTTTGGCATTACAATTTCTGAATCTCCTAATACCATAAAGTCCAAGTATTTTTGCAATGTGAATGGATTTTGATTAATGCAAGGGCCTCCTGCGAAGATTATTTGCTGACGAGGTCCTTTTTCCAGGGGGATATTATTTTGTTTTAGCATATTAAAAAAATTTAAGTAATCTGGCTCGTATTGGAAAGAGAAACCAATGAAATTTTCTGCTTTTAAGTTGTTTTTGTCTGTATAATGCAATGTAGAAAACCATTTTTCATTTGAATTAACTATGTTTGATATTATTCTTAAGCCTAGAGAATAAACTCCGCAGTATTCTGTGTTAGGATATGCTAAAGCCAATACATGTTTTTTTCTACTCCATGATTTCATCTGTAAAATTTAGAAGTATTGTTTTTAAAGGTTGTTAATCTAGTGTATTATTACATCTTCAAGTGTTATTAACTAAAAAGAAATTAGTTTTTAACTACCATACCATATATGTTGTATCTTTATAATAGTAATAAATAGAAAGTTTTAAATACTACTTTTTACTCTTATATAACGAGGAATACTAACAATGGTAAATCGTGTATTATTAACATACAATCCTGATAAAGTAATGGATGGAGTAGCTGCAGCTGGAGACATGACCGAATATTTTTTGGCAGCTTCTATACAAGAATTAATCAAAATTGATAGGGTTTTTAGAGATGCTCTAGAGAATGAGGGCATTATCATTGAAGAAGCAGATCATAGTAGAGGTTTGGAAGGCATAGCATCTCAGGTTGCTGCAGCAGAATTTGTATGGCATAATTTTAATTTACTCTATCGGCAATTAGGAACTGAATTTGGTGTAGATCGTGAAGCCCCCGAAAGGAAAGTGCAAGCAATTTGTAAAATCATACGAGATAATGGAAAACTTCCATATTCTCATGGTATAAGAGACTTCTTAAGTTCTATGAATAAAGTCCAAACTGCTGAATACTTGGCTCAGCAAGGAATTCCTGTTCCCCAAACACAAAGCGTAAGGGAATATTTAGAAGGAGAAAAACCTGTTCCAGTTGTTCTAAAAGTTAATGGGTGGAGTAGGGGAGAAAATATTTTCTTTGTAGAAAGATTAGAGCAATTAGTAAATTATTTTGACAGAAAATTTTATAGGAAAGGGGTAAGAGTGAGCCTAGGAGGTTCATTAGAAATGTATGATAATACTCTACCTGATTCTGAAGATTATCATGTTAGTGAATTCATAGATAGTCCAAGCGACCATTATACTCATTTTAGAATATTAACTTTTAAAGATCAAATCCTAGTTGCAGTATTAAATTATTCATCAAACAAAAAATCTGATGAATCAAGAATGAATGAGGAGTATGGAAGAGGAATTCCAGGTAGAATGCTAAATTGGACAACTGCTCCAGAAAGCCCTATGTATCTAGGATGGAAACAAATTGTATCAAATCATGTAGCGGGTTCCACTCAAATACCTATTACATTAACTTCTGATTCAAGAGAGATAACTGATTATGAAAGGACAATTATTGAAGAACATGGGATAAATCCAAATCATCCTGAATTGCCTACAAAATTGGTAGGTTTGGCAAAGAAAGTCGGAACATTATTGTCAAAGTATGGATCATCTTACCTTGGACAAGATTGGATAATGAATCGAAAAAGTAATTTCCATTTTCTAGAGGTTAATGATGCACCAGGGATGGACGCTTTCAATGTGACTCATAATCATGGAAGTATAGTTAAAGCAGAAGGAACGATAGTTGGTTATCAAATTTTGGCTAAAGCTATTAGAAATTTTCAACCAGAATAGCATCTAAGATTTTTCCCCGTCTACTTTTTAGGAAACCCATTTTTGTATTTTAGAAACGGAAATTTTATTGAGCATAACAAATTATTATAGATAATTTTATGGATTTAATCTCTCATTATCTCTTGGCAGGAATGTTACTTCTCTTACATTCTTAATACCCAACATCAACATTAAAACTCTTGTTGGGCTTAATGCATATCCTCCGTGAGGTGGACAACCGTATCTGAAAAATTTAAGATATTCTTTAATTCCTTCTAAAGGAACTTTCTTTTCTTTTGCTTGTTCCTTTAAAATTTCATATCGGTGTTCTCTTTGTGCTCCAGTGGTAATTTCCATTCCTTTCCATAATAAGTCATAACTTTTTGAAAGTCCGTTCTCCCTCATGTGATAAAATGGTCTTACTTCAATGGGCCAATCTTTTACAAAAACAAATTCACTTCCATGAATCTTTTTAAAATGCTCACAAAGTAGTCTTTCTCCTTCAGGGTCTAAATCCCCAATACATGAATGTTTATATTCCTTTTTTAGTAAAGCTAAAGCTTCAGCCATAGTTATTCTTGGAAAAGGTATCTTAGGAATTATAATCTCAACACCAAAAGTTTCTTTAATTTCTTTGTCGTATTTTTCTTTAATTCTTTTAAATATATGACCCATCCATTCTTCTTCAATTTTCATTACATCTTCATGAGACTTGATATAAGAAACTTCAATATCAACAGATGTAAATTCAGTGTCATGTCTAACAGTGTGGGATTTATTTGCTCTAAAAACTGGACCGATTTCAAATACTCTTTCAAATCCTGAAGCCATAGCCATTTGCTTATAAAACTGTGGCGATTGAGCAAGTGACGCTTTCTTTCCAAAATAATCTAAAGAAAAAAGTTCTGCTCCAGATTCTGTAGCTCCAGCAACAAATTTTGGTGTATAAATTTGTATAAATCCGTGAGACAACCAATATTCTCTCATAGCTGCTTCCATATCAGTCCAAATTTTAAATATAAGAAGGTTCTTAGGTTTTCTTAAATCTAACCATCTATAATCTAATCTTGTTGGTAATTCTGGCGGTTTGCCTTTTTCTACAACCGAGATAGGTAAATCATTAGCAGATTCAGACAATATCTCATATTTTTCTACTTGAATCTCTATTCTAGATGGGGCTTGTTTTTCTGATTTTACAATACCCTCTATAGATATAACTGACTCCTTAGATATCTTTGCTATACTCTCAAATATCTCTTTTTTATCTGAAGTTGTTACAGTTTGAATTATTCCAGAATTATCTCTTATAAGAATAAATTTGACTTTACTTTGGTCTCTTATTTCATGAATGAAACCTTTAATTAGGACTTTCTTCCCGATCTTCTCTTTCAATCCGTTTATTTTTGTTCTTTCCATTTGTTTAATAGTAAATTTAAATAAATTCGCTAAGAAAAAACAATGAAGGGATACTTAGCAATCCAAATTATTGTTATTATTAGAATTATCATTAGAGAAAACATTTCCTATTCTAATTTCGGATAATATGCTTTTCATATTTTAACCATAAATCTAATATTTATAAAACTTTCTTTTAGTCATTTTAGCTCTCTTTAACTTTACAGCTCATAGTTCCGAAAGTTTTAAATAGGGAGATACTACTTGAAAGTTGTTATATTTAAGAGATCTAAGCAGGGAAAAATACTATGAAAATAAGATTTACAGCTTTAATATTCTTTTTAAGTATTTTATTTAGTTTATCAGCCAGTGCTGCTAGTTTTACAATAACTAATTTTAATGCTGATACTGCTTTTAGAAGTGAAGAAGCCAAGATTACTGCAAATATAAATAATCCAAATAATAACGCTTTAACTTTAAAAGTAAGTGGAACAGACTTAAGCAATAATAACGGTATTATAAGCCCCGGAAGCTTTAGTGATATAAATCTTAATCCGAATGAACAAAAGGAATTTACATTTAAGATTAATATCCCTGAAAAAATAGATTTAGGAGATTATAAAGGAAGCTTTGTTTTTACTAATAGTGCAGTTTCAACTGATTCCTTAACGCAAGCATATATCCTAAAAATAGATGACAGGAAATTAAATGCAACAAGGTTGGATAAATGCGACAGCGGAGTTAAGGGGAGTTTAGCGTTAAGTATAGAAGATCCGGACAGCAATGATGATTTTAATCCTGGAGAAGAGATTAAGGTAAAAGCAAAAGTGAAAAATACAGGAAATAAGGATTTAGACACGCAGGTTGAGGCAATATTATTTAATGTGGATGAGAATGATGATATTGCAAGAGCAAGAAGTGAAGTAAAAGAGATAAGAGATGGAACAAGAGAGGAGTTTGAGTTTACTGTTAAGATTCCTACAACTGAAATTGATGAAGAGGATGAATATATATTATTTGTCAAGGCTTTTGAGGATCCAGATAGAGAGACTTTAAACTGCCAACAGGATTTTGTTAAAATAGATTTAGATAGGAGATCAAGCGATGTTATTATTGATAAGATGAGCATAACCCCGGATATAGTTGAGTGTGGGCAAGTAATAGGTGTTAAGATAGATGTTGAGAATATAGGGAAAAAGGATCAAGATGCAAGCGTTAAGATTTATAATAATATTCTAAGCATAAGTGAAGTATCAAATCAAATAAGATTAAGAGATGCTGATAAGGAAGAGAAAGATCCTAAAAATGAGGCAGTTGTAAGCTTTGATGTTAAAATACCAAAAGATGCTAAGCCTGGCAGTTACATATTAGATGGAGAGGTTGTGTTTGATGGCTCAAGCAAAAAAACAAGCAAGAATTTTGGAGTAATTTGTGATAAGGAAATTAAAAAAATAGAATCTGAAGTTGTTAAAGGTATTAAAAGCAATTTAGTTGAAAATAATATTAATGTTAATCCTGGAAGCAGTTTTAGTTTAGTTTTGAATTTAAAGAATGAAGGGAATAGTAAAGCTATAAGGCTTGATCTTAATGGAATAGAAAGTTTTGGGGATTTGATTTCTGGAGATAATTTAATACAATTGAAAGCAGGAGAAAGCAAGACAGTTTATTTCTATATTAAGGTTAGAGATGAGGTTAATGGCAGATTTAATGGATTTATAGAATTAAATGAAGGAAGCTTAGATAGTGTCTTGTTTAATGTTAATATAGATAAGATTGAAAAAACAGAAATTAACTATAATTTGATTGTTGGCATTGTGATAATTCTTGTTTTAATATTATTACTATTATTAGAGTTAATTAACAGAAAGGTTTAAATATGGGTTACAACTCTACAATGGTAATCTGAAGAGGTGTTGGGGGATTAAAAAATGAATAATAAATTGATAATATTGAGTTTGTTTGTTTTAGTTTTGTTAGCAACCAGTGTCAGTGCTACTCCAAGCATAGAGTTTGTTGGAACAAGCATGACTATGGGTGATGCAAGTGGGGTTGTTAGTAATCCAAATCATGATAGCGAAGGTTCAAGAACAGTTAATTTAACAGGAACAGTAACATTAAAGTTAGTAAATGATCAAGCAACAGCAGTTACTTTTTCAAATTTTGGTATAGAAAGTGTTACAGCTGTTTCAGCTTTTGGTTCTGATATAGCATTAAACACTGTTGGAATTGAAAGTGCATCAACTTCTGTAAGTGTAGCTGCAAATTCTAATACAACTGCAGTTTTAACAATAAGGGCTAAGGGGCCTAAGAGCTTAGATGCTATTAATTCTAACTTGATAGCAAGTGCATTTAAGGTTGGAAGTTTTAAGCTGAATGCAACTGAGAGCTCTGGTAGCACTAAGGTAATAACAGCTACTGAAGTTGATCTGAATATGCAGAGAAAGAATCAATTAACAATTAAATCTGTTAAATGGAGAATAAGTGGAAAAACACAGACAGCAGATGAAGATAATGATGAAGTTGAGAATGTTAAGCCTGGCGAAAATGTAAGAGTTGAGTTTGAGGTTGAAAATGAATACAGTGCCAGTTCTAATGTAGATATGGAAGATGTTGAATTTAAAATTAAGAGTTTGGATAATGATCTAGACATAGATGAAGATGAAGATTTAGGAGATATAAGCTCTGATGATAAGGAGAATAATGCCTTTGAGTTTGATCTTGATGAAGACACTAATGATGGGACATTTAATGTTCAAATTACTTTAAGTGGAAAGGATGAACTTGGTGCTAAACATGGTGAGAAGGCAATAATAAGATTTAAGGTAGAAAGAGAAAGCCATGAAATAGCAATTAAATCCCTAACTCTGAGCCCTGAAAAGGTTGGTTGTGAGTCAGTTAATGCCAGATTAGTTGTAAGTTATGTAAATATTGGCAAGTCTGATGAGGATGAGGTAGCAATTGAAGTTGATGCACCTAAGTTTAATTTCAATCAAAAATTGACGGATATACAATTAGATCAGGATGATGGGGACAGCAGTGTGTTCAATATTCCAATTGGAGCAAATTTAGAGGTTGGAACCTATCCAATTGAAATAAGAACCTACTATGATCAAAGCAAATTAACTGATAATACTGTTGTTGTATTGACTTCTACATGTGAGAAGAAAGGTGCAACTCCAATAGTAACTGGAAATAAACCATCAGCAACGTTAAGTTTGGCAACAAGCAGCTTAAATGTTAAGTATGGCGGAAATGCAAACTTAGGCGTTAATGTTGTTAATAGCGGAAGCGAGAAGGCAACATTTACAGTTGATGTTGATGCTGATTGGGCTACAAGTGTTGCAAGCAAGACAGTAACATTAGATCCTGGTGCAAGCTCAAGTGTTGTATTTAATTTAGCTGCCAAGAGTGGTGCAATTGTCGGGCAGAATTCAGCTGTTGTAGAGGTTAAAGCTGGAGATTTAGTATTAAACAGCCAGGCAGTAAATGTTAATGTGGAGGCTAGTGAAGCAACAACTGGCAATGCAAGTGACTTTTTTAGCAGGAACAGCACAGCAATATGGGTTATAGTAGATATAATCCTGGTAGTAATTGCTATAATCTTGATTAAGATATTGTTCTTCAGAAAGCCACAACCTAGAGCATTTTAAGTTTCTAGGTTTTTATTTCTTTTTTTAATTTTTTCTTTAAGTTAAGACCTGAATGTCTGATAGGTGTGATGTTCAAATGAAAAAACGAAAAAATATCAGGACTCAACATTAAATTTGGGATAAAGAAATATTTAAATATAGTATCAACTAATAAAATTTATGAAAAAGAGAGGAAGAATTGTAATTTTAATTATGTGGGTAATAATCCTGCTTTTATTTAGTGTTTTTGTTATTTCTCAAGAAGAAAAACGTGTTTCTTTTGATTTTAAAGATGGTAAATTACTATCTGATAAGGGAAATAAGGATATTGAATATTCTTTAAATAATGATGGTAAGAAGGTTATTATTCTTGTTGGAGGTAGTAAAATTAAAATTGATTCAGAAGAGCTATTTGCTAAAACTTCATTTCAGGAACCAATAATTACCGGCTTTAGTCTTGTTTCTAAGAATGATAAAAATTTTGCAGTTGTTAAATTTTCAGAAAAGGGGGAAGAAAAAGAGATTAATATCCCTTTAATACAAGGGCAATTGATTTCATTTAGTCGTCATAAAGGTGGGCAGTTTGATTCATTGGAAATGACAATTCTTTCTAATAATGTTGAAGCTTCTTATGAGCAGTTGAGAAATAGTAATCCTAATTACCTAAAAAATTTTAATAAAATACTTAAAAAAGATGATCCTAATAAAGGGGTTGTATTTGCTAGGTTTGAAGCTGTTCCATTAATCATTGTTGCGGGGGGTGTATATGCTGAGGATTTGGATTTAGCTATAAAACAAAATAAAATGCAAGGTGGTTTTTCAGTAGAGATGGATAATAAAGATAAAATGACGATTGTTGGAGTTAACGATGATGCTAAAATTGGTAAAGAAAATGTTATTACAAAAGAAGGTGAAGTTGTATCTATGGATTTAAAGAAAGAAAAATCTGATGCGTCTGAGACTTTATCTGGTTTAAGAAATAGGGCGGATAAGTTGAAACTAAAAAAAGTTAAAAGGGTTGAATCGATTCAAGAAGCGGCTGAGAAGTTAAATAAAGAGGATTATAGGAAGATTAAAAATGTTGGTTCTGATAAAAATATATTTACTCCTTTTGTAGCTGAATTAACAGAACTAGCAGCGGTGAAAGCAGGTAAGCATAAAGTAGTCCGAGAGGAGATCAATGAAGAAGGGGCTCATGGATTTAAATATAAACTTGAGGGTGGGTTGATTAGTCGTGAGCAGGTTGGACAACAGTTTAAGGAAGTAGTGGATTTGGCCGATGAAAATGGAGACGGTATAATAGACAGGGGGGAGTATACTGAAGTGATGAGAAAGGTGTATGCAGAAGCACTTGGTGAAAGCTACAAACCTTCTAATAAACAAGAATCAGCAACAACTGTGTCTCAGAGCAGAGTCGAAAGTGGATTTCAGAGTAGTGTGAATATTGGGAGAGAAAGTGCTGGAAAAATTAGAGTTCCCTCAACATCTAATTTAAATCGGGGAGATAAGATAGTTGCGGACAGGAAAGTTACTGATTTAGCAGGTTTTTATTTAAAAGGGGATATGAAATTAGAAAAAATTGGAAATGATGCTTTATTTACCGGAGATGTTCAAAATCTTGAAAGAAAGGCGGTTGAAAAAATATTGACTGATGCAGATGATTCGGGGAATAAAGATGGATTTGTAACCCGAGATGAACTTATTGAGTTAGAAAAGACTATTAAGAAGAATCCTGAAAAGTATAGAAACGATTATTTGCAATCTTTAAATAAATGAGTTTTCTTTTAAGCAGCGTTTCTTATATTATAACCTACAACAGAAGATGCATAAGCATCTGCTTGGGATTCGTTTCTGATTCCTTTTGCGTGGGCAACTTCATGGTGATATACAAATCTTTCTATATCGGGCGGTAGATTATCTGCAATATATATTGTGTGCGTTGAAGGATCATACATGCCTAAAGCTTTCCATCCATAGCCTGAGGGTAATTGTGATGGAGAAACATATCTTACTGAGGCACCACTTGACTGATCTAAATCTCTTTGATTGTTGGTTATTGGATATATTTCTGTTATTTTGTATTTGTCATTAATATAATGATCTTCTGGGTTGTAAGGGAATTCAGTTATATTCTTTTCATTTAAAGCAATTTCCTCTAATGTTGTTTTTGATTTTTCTTGTTCTTTTAATTTTTCTTCTAAATTAATGGCTTTAACTTCACATGCTTTTTGAATTAAAATACTAATCTTTGTTGATCCAAGATGGATTTCAATAAATCCTTTCTCTTTAGATCCCTTGTCTTTTTGTTGCATGTATGAAGAGATCGTGGATAAAATAGTATTCCCTAAATGATAAACTCGATAATCTTTCTTTTTAGGTTTTTTAGGTGGATATTCTTTCATTTTTAGATTAGCGCCATGAGGGATTCGAACCCCCGCATGATCGCTCTGCAGGCGATTGCCTTACCGCTTGGCTAATGGCGCAGATAAATGATTTTATGAAAGGCTTAGTGTGAACTACTCAGACCTAAAGATGGCCTGAGCGTCTGATGAAAGACGCTCTTGAGTTTCTTGCTTCATTGATACATAACTCGTAAATCTAGTTTCTAGTTCCGCCGTCAGTGGTATCTCCACAAGCTTGAATTCCGACAGTTCCTGTCGTATTGTTTTTTATTATTTACTTACCAGCACTTTCAGCCTTGTAAGTAAATAAACCTATTTTAAGAAACACAACTAATATTTAATCTTTTCTTTTCACGGTTTAGTAACCTCTTAGTTTTTACAATATTTCTGTAATATTTACAGAAAAGTCATAATATTTACGAATTTTTGTCAAAAATACGCAATTCATCTCCCACGCTGGGGATATTGGCTTTGCCAATTCAGACCTAAAGGAATGAGATTTCTTGGTTAGAATATCTTAAAATATTAACTATTTATCCAAGAAACGGATCTGGGGGGATTTGAACCCCCGACCCCCAGCTGTCTCCTCATAATATAGAAGGCTGGTGCTCTATCCAAGCTGAGCTACAGATCCTTGCTAAATTAATGCTGTAAAAATTGTTTTTAAAGTTATCCAAAATTTTTATGTTTGTAATTAGAGAGGACTATAATCAAAACTTATATGTAATTTTATCTATTTTTTCTGAAGAATTTTCAAAAATGAGCCTTGTTTCTGTTATTTATTTTTGGGATATTAGAAAGTTTACAGTTTTTGTCTTAGAGTGAAGATTTAATTAATAACCTTGATACCTTAAGTTAAAACAATAAGTTTTAAATATAAGTTATACTTGTATAACTTGATGGAAAAGATGAGAGCTAAAATCAAAAGATGGGGGAATTCCTTTGGGGTGGTTGTGCCTATGGAAATTGTAAAAAAAGAAGATCTTAAAGAGGGTTCAGATATAGAAGTAACTATCCAAACGAGCAGAAAAACCAGAGTTAAAGATATTTTTGGTATCTTAAAGAGGAGAAAAAAGATGGAGACTGCTGAATTAATGCGTGAAGTTGATCAAGCATTATGGCCGAAGGATGGTTAATATGGAATATTTTTTTGATTCTTATGCTATTATAGAAATTATTAATGGAAGAGAAAGTTATTTGAGGTTTAAGGATAAAATAATTATTACGACAGTGTTGAATCTTGCTGAAGTTTATTATGCCTTGTTGTTGAAATATGGGGGAAAAACAGTAGATAAAATTGTTAATAATCTTAATATCGATTTTATTGAGATTACTAGAACTACAGCGATTGAAGCATCTTTCTTCCGGTTTAAGCATAAGAAGTTGGGAATGTCTTATGCAGATTGTATTGGCTATGTGATTTCATTGAACAATAATTTAAAATTTTTAACTGGAGATAGTGCATTTGAAAACCTGGAAAATGTAGAATTTGTAATGTAGGAAGGTAACTGGTTAGCTACTTAGGGTTTGCCTAAGTAAGCTATATGTATTTAGCCCTCTTAATCTCCATGTGGCTAATACTGACATTATGATCCCCATTACCATTGCACCTTTTTCTGTCC
>JAHFIJ010000020.1 GCA_023246445.1 Candidatus Woesearchaeota archaeon | reverse complement strand
GCTGCATTCTTTCAATATTCCTTTTATGCTATTTTGCTGTTATTTTTAGGTTTAAATGCTGTTCTTATTGTTATTTTATATTTTATTAAGAAAAGGCTTATAAACTTTTAAAATTCAAATTTTCTAATGATAAAGAAACAAGAAGTAATACTGCCAGAGCTTACAATTGGAACAGTAGGGCATATAGACCATGGTAAAACATCATTAATCAAGGCTTTAACAGGAAAGTGGGCATCTTCTCACACTGAAGAGCTTAAGCGAGGCATTACAATTAAATTAGGCTATTCAGACGCAAGCTTCTACAAATGTTCAAAATGCAAAGGTCTTGATGCTTATTCTATAAATGAAGCCTGTTCAAAATGCAAATCAAAAGCTGAACTTTTAAGATCTGTAAGTTTTGTAGATGCTCCGGGGCATGAAACCTTAATGGCCACTATGTTATCAGGCGCAGCCTTAATGGATGGCGTTGTATTATTAATAGCCGCAGATGAGCCATGCCCTCAGCCGCAAACAAAAGAGCATTTAATGGCTCTGGATATTATGGGTATCAAAAATATTGTAATAGCTCAAAATAAAATAGATATAATAGATGATGCACAAGCATTAAAAAATTACCATGAAATTAAAAATTTCGTTAAAGGGACAGTAGCTGAGAATTCTCCTATAATCCCAATTTCCGCACAAAATAATGTAAATATTGACGCACTAATCTATGTCTTTGAAGAAATAATTAAAACCCCAAAAAGGGATGAATCCAAAGATCCAATAATGTTTGTTGCAAGATCTTTTGATGTTAACAAGCCAGGCTCAGAAATTAATGATCTAAAAGGTGGGGTTTTAGGTGGAAGTTTGAAATGTGGTATTTTAAAAGAAGGGGATGAAATTGAAATCTCTCCGGGTGTTGATATTAATAATGACAACAAATGGAAGCCAGTTGCCACTAAAATCACTGGTTTAGTTTACGGTAAAAATAAAGTTAAAGCTGCAAAACCGGGCGGAACGTTTGGCTTGCAGACAGAGCTTGATCCATTTATTACAAAAGCAGACCGGCTAATCGGGAATGTTGTCGGATTAAAAGGCAAATCCTCATTAGTAATTTCGGAAGCAGATCTAGAGCCTCATTTATTAAATCGTGTTGTTGGCACAAAAGAAGAATTAAAAGTTGAACCCTTGAAAATTGGTGAGCCATTAATGTTAAATGTTAATACCACAGTTACAGTTGGGGTTATAACTAAACTAGACAAGAAAAAACTTCATGTTGCCCTAAAAATCCCAATTTGTGCTAATAAGGATGAAAGAGTTACAATATCCAGAAATTTGGGGGGCAGATGGAGATTAATTGGATATTCTATTATTGTTTAATAAAAAACATAGTTAACGAACCATAGAAATATTTTTAAATAAGGTTAAATTAAATAATAAATGGAAATGAATAAAATTTTAATTTTTATATTAACATTAGCCTTGTTATTAACAGCTTGTAATTCAAATAAAGATTCAAAAACAACAGCTTCAACTACTACACAACAAATTCCTGATTCTAAAGAGCCTCTTGAAAGTAGCACTCAACCATCTCAATCAGTTAGTGTTGCAATACAAGGAAATAAGTTTTCACCCTCTTCACTTAAAATTAAAGTTGGATCAATAGTTACCTGGACTAATATGGACTCTGTTCCTCATAATGTTAAATCTTCAGATGGAACTTTAGATTCTCCAGATCTGTTTAAAGGGGATAGCTGGTCTTTCACATTTACTAAATCAGGCACTTATAATTACATTTGCAGTATCCACCCATTCATGAAGGGTTCTATTACTGTAGATTGATTGTAAAAAGGAGTTAAGAAATGAAAGATTTTGTTAAGGTGTTTTTATTTTCTTCGATTATTGCCTTTATATGCTTCTATAGAATTATTATACACAAAAATAGATAATTTAAAACATTAAATCTTATAAACTACATTTATTATAAATTTTTATGTCAGCAGAAGGGCGTATAAAATATAAAGAAGAGAGAATTAGTGATGACACTTTATCAGAAGAGATTGTCGCATCATTAAATAGTTCAAGAAATCTTCTTTTTAACAATAGATTGATTGGAGTATCATTAAATGGTGAAGCTTATGGGAATATTTCAAAAAGATTAGATCCAGATATTAGAGGTAAATTAATTAAACAGCATAAAGAGAGACTTCAAGAATTATTATCCGGAAATTTAGAAGAGTTATTATCTGACAGTTTAATAATTACTGCTTCAAATACCGGCCGTTTTGGTCGATTAAGAGCAAAAGATTATGTTGTGGTTTTGCATTATGATCCTGAACAAAACATGGCAATTACAATGGGGGAACAACCAAGTTCATCAGAAACACCAACACATTTTGCGATGTATCACTTTAGTAGAGTTTTAAATACAAAACCGGAAATAAATGGAGTTGCTCACGGTCATAATCATTTAATGTGGGAAAAAAGCAAAGGAAGAGTTCCATCTACAAAAGAAGGTGTTGAATACGGAACTAAAGAAATGTATTGGGAAATAAAAAGATTATTAGAAGAACCAAATTTTTTAAATGTCAAAAGAGCTATAATGCTTGGTCATGAAAATGGGATACTTACTATCGGCACAACTCCTGAGAATGCAAGTATAGAAGCTGTTAGTTGGTATAAAGAGATACATACATCTTAGTTTTATTTAATCATAAAAATAAAAAATAAAAAGAAATTAAAATTTTAATTATTCATCACTCTCATCATCACCATCAAAATCCTCATCCTCATCATCTTCTTCCTCATCATATACCATAAATTCATTGTTTTCATTTATCATTGTTTTCAACCTCGCTTTTTATAAAACTTTTTTCAACGTAAACTTTAAAGCTGTATATAAATATTTCTACCCTTTATTATATCTTTTGATTAGTATACATTAACCTTTAGAATAGGTTTTTGCTATGAAATCATATATATTCCTGTAATTTTTACCTTTACATCTAGCTATTACATAACCCACAGTAAGTTCTGCAAGGAATGTTAAGTGATATCTGGTTTGTTTAGTGGGTTTACATGGAAGGCTAAGAACAAGAATTGCTAAATCCCCAACAATATCTTCACTTCTAATTCTTTCATTAAGGCTTATTATTTTGTAATGAAAATCTTCTACTGCAACTTCTATTAAATCTTCTATAGAAACCCCTCTTCCATGAAAAAATCTTAAACTTCTGCTGATATCTCTTCTTGTTCCTTTAACCATGTGGATTAAGAGCAAAAAATATATTTTTAAATTTATTTATGGTATCTCATTCCCTTTATGATAGTAAAAGCCCTGTAAATCTGCTCTATTAATATTAATTTAAACATATCATGCAAAAATGTCATTTTACCAAATGATAATTTAAAATTAGCTTTTAATTTTATTTCATTACCTAAGCCATTCTCATCACCAATAACAAATATTAAATTTTTATTATTAATCTTGTCTTTTATGAAATTTGAAAAATCCATAGAGCTTAATTGTGATCCCTCTGAATCGCATATTACAATATAAGAATCTTCTTTTTCAATTAGTTTTAAAATTCCATTTTCATCTTTAAATTCAACTAACAAAATAGTATAAAATCTGTTTAATCTTCTTAAAAACTCTTCAAATAAAGCCTTAATATTCCGGTCTTTTATTTTTCCAATAGTTAATATCTTAATCATCATTAATAAAACCAAATATCTCTTTATAAGTCTTTATAGACACAGACGCCATGCAAGAGATCCAAGACCATTCAGGGGGGGAGAGATTGTTTGGCGAAATGGTAAGGTTATTTGTTCGGATAGTGTATGTGCACAATCAACCGAAAGATTTATATAGTATGTGCCCTTACAATAATATATGACTTACATTGAAACTATAAAACGCAATAAAAAGGAATATTACTATCTTACAAAAAATGTAAGGTTAAGCTTAAACAAATGGAAGAAAATCAGAATTTTCTTAGGGGATAAAAAGCCTTCACAAGAAGAGCTAAAAAAATATGCTAAAGAAATAGAGGATAGATCAAAACCCTTTTTAAAAATCTCAAATTATACCTATCTTTCAGAGCATGATGCAGAAACTTTGCAGGATTTAAAGGAAAGCTACACCACTTGGCTTAAGCAAATTCCAAAAAGTGTCAAGGAAAAGCTGAATGAAGATTTTGTTATAAGATTTACATACCATTCTAATGCGATTGAGGGTAACAGATTAACTTTAAGGCAAACCGCTCTGATACTAAAAGATAAAGTGATCCCTTCTGGAGTGAGAGCTGAGGATTATAACGAAGCAATAAACGGAAAGGAATGCCTTGATTTCATAAAATCCTACAAAGGTGAATTAAACACTAAACTTCTAGAAAAAATAAATGGGATTCTTACAAAGAATACGGGGGTGGTTTATGGTGGGAGAATCCGTTTTTTTGATGTAAGGATACAGGGTTCAACTCATGTTCCGCCCACTCATGCAGAAGTTAGGAAACACATGCTTAATTTTTTTAAGTGGTATAGTGCGAATAAGAATAAGCTGCATCCATTTGAATTGGCAGCTTTGATACATGCAAAATTAACATGGATACATCCATTTGAGGATGGAAATGGCAGAACTGCAAGAACAATTATGAATTTTATTCTAATGAAAAAAGGATTTCCTATGTTTTTTATCCCCTTTGAGAAAAGAGAAGAGTATTACCAATCATTAGATATTGCTGATAAAGGAGAATATGATGAATATATTTCTAAGATATTGCATTTGATTATAGATCAAATTAGAAGTTACGGGCACAAGAAGAGAGAATAATTCTTTACATTGTGCACATACAATAACACCCCGGATTCTTTAATTTTTTTTGTGAATATTCCATTTGACTATTCTCTTTGATATATCGCTATCGCTTTAAATTGTAACATTGTTTTTCTGTCCGTTTGAGTTTTTCTCCTTAATTATAAAGATTTTCAGCTAAGCCATTTTATTAGCATAAGTTTATATAGGGTATTTATGTTTAATTAAAATATGGGAGACTCTAATCGGGAAAGAAGTTTTGGAAGAAGAGATTCTAACAGATCTAGAAGAAGAAACTCCGATGATTTTGAGAGAAGAGATTCTAACAGATCAGGAAGGGGTCCGAGACAAGGCTTTGATAGGGAGATGCATACTGTAACCTGTGATGAATGTGGTGAAAGTTGCGAGGTTCCTTTCAGGCCAACTGCAGGAAAACCTGTTTACTGTAATGATTGTTTTAAAAAGAAGGATAATTCTCATTCAAGAAGGCCAGATCAACTAAAGGAAGAGATAGAAAAAATAAATTACAAGCTTGATAAAATTCTGGAATTGTTAAAATAGTTTTTATTATGTCTTTACTATTCTCGTAATTAAGCTTACCTTATCACCTTCATTTAATCTCATTATTCTTACACCTTGAGTATTTCTCCCCATAGCACTTATGTCTTTTACAGGAACTCTTATAGCAATCCCCTTCTCACTTAACAATAAAGCCTCATCTTCATCCATCACAGTTTTTATTCCTACGACCTTCCCGGTTTTATCGCTTATATTTATATTTATCACGCCGCTGCCGCCACGATTTGTTAGTCTATACTCAGGGATTAAAGTTCTTTTCCCATATCCATTTTCAGTCACCGTTAATAGATAAGCATTGTCCAAGGAAACCTCCATTCCAACAACTTCATCATTGCTCTCTAATTTTACTCCTCTGACACCTGTTGCATTTCTTCCCATAGCTCTTATGTTTGTTTCATTAAATCTTACAGCATTTCCATTTTTAGTTCCTAAGACTATAGTTAAATCCCCCGGAGTCAATCTTACCTGCACTAATTCATCGTTATTAACCAGATTTATAGCAATTATCCCTGTAGATCTTGGTCTTGAAAATTCTTCTAGTTTAATTTTTTTAAATATTCCTTTTTTGGTTATCATAATCAAATAATGCTTATCATCAAATTCTTTTATTGGCACTATTGTGTTTATTTTTTCATTCTCACTTAACTTTAGTATGTTCTTTATATTATCCCCTCTCGTATATCTGCTCGATTCTGGGATTTCATAGGCTTTCAGCCAGTAAACTCTTCCAAAATTGCTGAATAACAATAAATTATTATGTGTGGAGGTTGTTAAAATCTGTTCAGTAACATCTTCATCTTTAACATTTGATACTATAACCCCCTTGCCACCCCTCTTCTGCTGTTTATATACCTCAATAGGCATTCTTTTTATGTATCCTAGATTTGTCAGCAAGATTGCAACATCCTCGTGTTTGATTAATTCCTCTTCTTTAATCTCTTTTGATTCTTCTACAAACTGTGTTCTTCTATCATCCCCATATTTATTTTTGATTTCATTTAATTCCTTTTTAATAATGTCATAGATTTTTATTTCATCGCTTAAGATTATTTTTAATTCAGATATTAATCTCACTAATTCATTATACTCATCATTTATTTTCTCTTGTTCTAAACTTGTCAATCTTTGCAGCTTCATCTCCAATATGGCATTAGCTTGTATTTCAGTTAAATTAAAATTAGTCATTAAGCCATTTCTTGCAGTTTCAGGATTGTCAGCTCTTTTAATTAAGGCTACAATATTATCAATATTCTGCAGTGCTATTTTTAATCCTGTTAATACATGCGCCCTATCTTCAGCCTTTTTTAACTCAAATTCACATCTTTTAGTTACAACCTCTTTCCTGTGTTCTACAAATAATTTTATTATTTCCTTTAAATTCAAAACTTTTGGTTCATTGTTTACCAAAGCAATGGAAATTACTCCAAATGTAACCTGCAATTGGGAATATCTGTATAACTTATTTAAAACAATCTCAGGATTAGCGTCTCTTTTTAATTCAAATACAATCCTCATTCCTCTTCTGTCGCTTTCATCTCTTATGTCGGATATATCTTCAATCCTTTTATCTCTTACTAAATTAGCTATGTTTTCCAGCAATAAAGATTTATTTAACATATATGGGATTTCTGTTACTATAATTCTATTCTTTTCAATCTCTGCCCTGGCTTTTACCTGAAATTTGCCTCTGCCGGTTTCATAAGCTTCTTTTATTCCGGGATTATTTATGATTAAAGCACCAGTAGGAAAATCAGGGCCTTTGATAAATTGCATTAAATCATTTACTAAGCATTCTCGATTATCAATGAAATATAAGGTTGCATCTATTACTTCTCTTAAATTATGTGGTGGCATATTAGTTGCCATTCCAACTGCAATCCCAGTTACGCCATTTACTAATAAGTTTGGAAATTTAGCAGGCAGCACAACAGGCTCTTTAGTAGATCCATCAAAATTAGCTATGAATTTAATAGTTTCTTTATCTAAATCTTCTAATAGCTCTTCTGATAATTTCGTTAATCTTGCCTCGCTATATCTTTGAGCTGCAGCAGGATCCCCGTCTATAGAACCAAAATTACCCTGGCCATCAATTAATGGATATCTTAAACTAAAATCCTGAGCCATTCTTACCATTGTCTCATAGATAGCCATATCTCCATGCGGATGAAAACGGCCCATGCAGTTGCCCACTATTCTTGCGCTTTTAACATAGGGTTTATTAGATAAAATATTATTCTTCCACATTGAGTATAAAATTCTTCTTTGAACAGGCTTCAAGCCGTCTCTGACATCTGGCAAAGCCCTTCCAGTTATTACAGACATTGAATAATCTATATAACGCTTTTTTACTTCATCTTCAATTAATTTTATCTGAATTTCTTCTGTCATCTTACACATCTAACTCCGCTTCTTTTGCATGATTGAAAATAAATTCCCTTCTCTGTTCAACCTCTTCACCCATTAAAATATTAAAAATTTCATTTGCGGTTACAGCATCTTGTATAGTTACTTTTTTTAATTTTCTTGTTTCAGGATTAACTGCTGTTTCAGCTAACTGTTCAGGATTCATCTCTCCTAAACCTTTAAATCTTGTTATAATAGAATTTTCTTTTCCAATTTTATTTAAAGTTTCTTCTAATTCTTTCTCATCATAACAATAATAGCTTTGTATGCCTTTCTTAACTCTATACAAAGGGGTGACTGCTAAATAAACAAACCCATTTTCTATTAATTTCTTCATATATCTATACAAAAATGTTAATACTAAGCAGGATATGTGGTTTCCATCAGAATCAGAATCCGCCATTATGATTATTTTATGATATCTTAATTTATTTATATCTAACTCATCATTTATCCCGCATCCTAAAGCAGACATAATATTTAAAATTTCATTATTTTTGAAAACTTTATCTATTCTTGATTTTTCAACATTTAATATTTTTCCTCTTAATGGTAAAACCGCCTGAAATTCCCTTTTTCTCGCCATTTTCGTGCTCCCACCAGCACTATCTCCTTCTACAATGAATATTTCTGCCTTGCTTGGATCTTTTTCCTGGCAATCAGCTAACTTCCCTGGCAGGCTTCCGCTTTCTAAAGCACTCTTTCTCCTTACTAATTCTCTTGCTTTTCTGGCAGCTTCTCTGGCTTTAAAACTTTCAATACATTTGCTTACAATTAATTTGGAATCTTGTGGATTTTCTTTAAAATAATCTGTTAAATTCTCATACACTAATGAACTAACTAAACCCTTAATGTCAGAATTACCTAATTTCGTTTTAGTCTGCCCTTCAAATTGTGGTTCAGGAACTTTCAATGATAAAACAACAGTTAAACCTTCTCTTACATCATCCCCATCTAATTTCAAATCTTTTTCAAATCTTTTTACATATTCATTCATAACTCTTGTTAAAGCAGTATAAAATCCAATAACATGTGTCCCGCCCTCTATTGTATTGATATTATTCACAAAACTTAACAAATGTTCTGAGTAAGTATCATTATATTGCATTGCTAATTCAACTATCACATTCTCAGACTGTTTTAAAATATAAATTATTTTCTTATTTAACACATTTTTTCCTTTATTCAGATCCTCAACAAATTCCTTAATGCCACCTTCAAAGAAATATTTTAATTCCTTGTTTGTTCTTTCGTCTATTATCTCTATTGTTAAGCCTTTATTCAAATAAGCTAATTCCTTTAATCTCTTTTTTACTAAATCAAAATCAATTACAGACTCAGAGAATATTGTAGGATCTGCTTTGAATGTTATTTTGGTTCCGGTTCCCTGAATATTTTCCTGCACTATACTTAAAGCAGTTACAGGAATGCCTCTTTCATATCTCTGCTTGTATAATTTATTATCTCTTTTAATCTCAACTTCTAAAAATTCAGATAGTGCATTTGTAGCAGTTACGCCAACACCGTGCAAACCACCAGAAACCTGATATGTCTTTTTATCAAATTTTCCACCAGCATGTAGCATAGTTAAAACAACCTCTACAGCAGGTCTTTTTTCTACCGGATGCATATCAACCGGAATGCCTCTTCCATCATCCTCTACACTTATTGAATTGTCATTATGTATTATAATTCTAATATTCTTACAGAAACCACCTAAATGCTCATCTACAGAATTATCTAAAACTTCAAAAATAATATGATGAAAGCCTCTTTTGCTGGTATCCCCCACATACATACTCGGGCGCTGTCGGATTCCCTCTACTCCCTTTAATACCTTAATGCTTTCTGCTCCATAATTGTTGTTTTCTTCTGCCATTTTCTTCTTATGACTAATTTGTTGTCTTTTTTGCTTAAAATTTTAGCCTAAAATCTACTGAAATTATAGCTAAAAATGAACGCTTCTTTAAATACTTTTCTGCGTTTAAATGTGTTTATAGGACTTATAGTGGCAAAATAAGAAAGTTTTATTAGTGTGACCCCAGTAAAGTTGAGAAATTTCCTCAGGTAAAGCTTACTGTTATATCGGTAGCTTTATTGTCATCCTAATCCCTTATTTTTTATTCATTTCCATCTTCAACATTTTTCCTATTGCTCAAAATTATCCGCCAATCCTTTTCCTTCACATCCCAGTTCCATCATCTTGAATCTTCTTGAAGAAGGACATAATAATTTGTTATCAAACCATCTCTTTCAATTCCTCTTCAACAAATTTCTCTATCCTCGCACTCATCTTATAACCCTGTTTTTTGCAATAATTTCTGTATAATCTTAGTAATTTCGTATCTATCGTAAAATTCGCCCTTTCTTTGGGATTAGGCTTTGGCAACTTTCCAGTTCTCTCATACTCTAAAAGGGCCTCAAACACTTCAGGATGTTCTTTCACAGCTCTCTTAGCAAGTTCCACAAATTTAGACAACGGCATTTTTAATCATTCTCCTTATTTTCGTTATGTCTGTAACTCTCTTTTGTATTAAATTCTTTATTATTAAATCGATCTTGTAAACATCATAGGCTCTTTTACTTGCTTCGCAATATGCTATAAATATTGCAGCAGCTGTTCTTTTATTTCCTTCCTCAAAAGCATGATCCACAACTATAGCTCTTAAAAAATAAGCCAACTGCGTTATCCAGTCTTTTGTCTTTTTAGTTGAGGAAATAGCAAAATCTAAACTACCTTCATTAACGATCTTTCCTTTGTCAAAGATCTTATTTATTCCAACAACATCGTTTCTGTCTAACATGTTATACACACTATTATGTATAAACTATTTATAAAGGTTTCTATTCGCTTTTGCTAAAAGACCGCAGGCATAAACCAGGGTTGTCTGAATACCTATATTTTAAAAACCCATATCCAATTATAATCTAATGTTAAAAATACTCTTGGATACAAACTTCATAATAAACTCAATAAAATACAGAATTGATATAAATGATAAGTTAAAAGATTTATTATTAGAACCCTTTGAATTATTTATAATAAACAAAACTTTAAAAGAATTAGAGAAAAAAAAGCTAAAAAACCTAACTTTAAAATTGATAAAAAACCTAAACATTCTGCCTTCTAAAACCACTTACGTAGATGATGACATAGTCAATTTGGAGGGTTATATAGTGGCTACAAACGATAAAGAGCTTAAAAGGAGGCTTAGATCTAAAAACATTAGAATTATCAGTTTAACCAATAAATGCAAATATAACATAAACCCAAATCTTTAAAAAGCTTTTTAAACTAGTCTATTTAGGTGTTATAAAATGTTTTACGAAGTAGAAGTAAGAAGCCACATAAGATTCCCGCCAGTATTATTTAAGATGGATACAGATAAGGCTATTTTAGAAAGGCTTAAAACTCAATTTGAAAATTTTGTTTCTCCTGAAATTGGTGTAGTTATTGGTGTTACTTCTTTGGTTAAAATTGGTGAAGGCATTATAATTCCGGGTGACGGTGCTCCTTACTATGACACAACCTTCAAAATGCTTGTATTTAAGCCAGAAATGCAGGAATTAGTTTCAGGAAAAATTACAGAAATTACAGACTTTGGCTGTTTCATGAACTTAGGTCCTATAGATGGTATGATACATGTTTCTCAGGCAATGGATGACTTTGTAAGCTTTTCAAAAAGCAATGTCTTAACAGGAAAAGAAACCAAAAGAAATCTAAAGGTTGGGGATATATGCAAGGCAAGAATGATTGCAATCAGCTATAAGGATGTTACAAATCCAAAAGTAGGGTTAACAATGCGCCAGCCCTGTTTAGGAAAAGAAGAATGGCATCAGGAAAGAAGAGAAGTTGAAGTAAAGGTTAAAGAGAAGGAGAGATTTAAGGAAAAATGAGAAAGGTCTGTAAATCTTGTAAGGTATTTGTAAAAGGTGATGAGTGTCCTGTTTGTAAAGGAGCACAATTCACAGAAAGCTGGAAAGGAAGAATTTTTATTCAAGATGCTAATAAAAGTGAAGTTGCTAAAAAAATTGGTGCAAATGTTAAAGGCGAATATGCTATTAAAGTAAGATAGAATTTAAAACCGTTATTTGTAGAAATAGTTCACAATAATTCCACTATACACGGCGCCCACGCTTGCCACCACGTTGCCTACATCCATCTGTTGGTAATCCAGTAACCTCTTCTATAATCCCAATTCTAAATCCCATTCTTGATAAAGCCCTTACTGCTGCTTGTGCCCCGGGGCCAGGCGTTGGAGGTCCATTATGTCCGCCAGGAGCTCTTATTTTAATATGTAAAGCATTAATCCCTTTTTCTCTTGCCACTTCTGCTGCTAATTTTGCTGCATGTAAAGCTGCTGTTGGAGAGCTTTCTAATCTATCAGACTTAACTACCATACCACCAGAGCCCTTTGCTATAGTCTCACAACCTGTCAAATCAGTAATATGAATTATCGTGTTATTATAGGATGAATAAATATGTGCTACTCCCCATCTTAAATTCAAATTTATTTCAGTTTGTTGTCTTCTCATTTTGCCCCTTCAGAAGGTTTTTTTATTTCCTTTTTATTTCCTTCAGGAGTTTTTCTTCTTGAATCCTTTCTTCTAAAAGAAGGTTTTCTCCTTTTAACCACTTTAATCTTAGCAGCTTTATTTCTCTCCACATGTTCTGGGTTATTAAACTTTGAGGTTTTAGTAAAGCTTATCTTATCCCCCACTTTAACTAAATATGAAGGCGAGCTTATCACATTCTCATTAACGCTTATATGCCCATGCACTATCATCTGCCTTGCTTGTTTTACAGTTCTTCCCATTCCAGTTGCCAATATTTTGCTTTGTAATCTTCTATCCATTAAATTCTCTAATGTTAAGCTTAATATATTGTCCATAGTGGCATTCATCTCAACCAAACCTAATCTGTTTAATCTTTCTATTAATTGTTTCTTTTCAATTTCAACCTGTTTTCCAGTCATTGCAATTAGATTCTTGGCTTGTTTCTTAAAATTTTTCAATATAGTATTCATCTTCCATATCTCAGTCTTTCTTCTGATCCCATAACTCTCTTTAATAACAGCTTCTTTCTCTAGTCTGGCCCTCTGCCATGGGTGTGCTGGTCTTTCAAATTTCTTTCTTATCTTTCTTGTTGTTCCCATTTACTTCTTATCCTTTTTCTTATCGTCTGATGGAGGCGCTTGCTGTAAAGATTTCTTTCTTACGCCAATAGATGATCCATGTCTGAAATGTGCTTTAGTGCTTTGCCCTCTTACTGGTAGGTTTAATGAATGTCTTATGCCTCTTCTGCTTTTTATTGCTTTTAATCTTTTTATATCAAATTCTTTATTGAATTTAACTTCAGCATCAATTAAATGTAAATCTTTTCCAGTTTCATAATCCTTTCTTCGGTTTAGCATCCAGTTTGGAATTTTTCCATGCGGTTGTCTTATTAAATCTTCTATAGCTTTAATTTCACTTTCACTTAAATCTGCAACCTGTTTATTTTTATCTAAATTTAATAATAAGCAAACAGCATTTGCAATTTGAAAACTTACACCATTTATTTGTCTTAAAGAATTATAGATCTTTCTGCTTCCAAACATATCTGCACCACAAATCCTAATAATGCCTCTGGTTTCTTCCCTTACCTGCTTAACCTCTGGTTTCTGACCCTGCTTATGTTCTTTCTTTTCTTCCATTTTGTTCATTTAAACTGCTTAAATCCATTTAAAAAGCTTATTATTTGCATTTATAGGTTTCTTTAATTTTTAAATCCCTCTAAAACGTTATAATCCCCTCATCATCCTGTATATACTCTAAATTATTTTTAATTGCAAAAGCAGCTTTAGTCAATTCTTTACCCAAATAACATCCGTGCTGTATAGTAGAAATCAAGCCTAACCTTAAAATTGTATAATAAACCTCCTGCGGATTTTTACCAGTTATAATTTTCTCTACAACATTATTTCCTCTGCAATATCCAACTTCAATTAATTTTTTCTCTTTATCTACTTTAATTAAAAAATAGCCTTTGGGATCATATTTCCATTCCTTGCTTTCATCATAGCTTCCTTTAATAGTTTCAATATTTTCTTTTGTAGAGGCTTTAGAATATAATGTCATTTTCTTTTCCGAAGCTTTCTTCCTAAGAAAGGCTCTGGTATTCAATTACTATCTGATCTCCATCTTTCATTGGATAACCCTCAAAATCATTATTATCTCTCCCATTAACAGTCATTCTCAAAGTTCCTTTATCAGTGCAATAATCAAATATACATTCTTTGCTAAATTTCTTGCCCCAAACTTTAAAGAAATAACCAAGAACCATTTGTTTGGCAGTAGGTCTTTCAAATTCCATATGTATTGTTCCAGTGTTGTCATGTGTATGGACTGGATCATGAACACTTCCAATTCCTATATTTTCGGGGATTTCAATATTTTTCCCATCTATAATTATTTCCAATATTGGATGCCAATGTATAGGCTGTTTAGGAACATCAATAACTGTATTTGAAGTTATTGAACCTACATTATTTGTTGAAAAGAAAATAAATCCAAATACAACTACTAAAGCAATACCCCCAATAACAGCATATTTTGTTTGTGACATTTTAAGCCTTTTTGAATCTTGCAACAGTATCAATTAGATCTACATGTCCAAGAAATAAAGCCCTGCAGCAATATCTTTTCAATCCTAGAGAATCCAACACTTTAACTGCTTCTTCGCCTTTCTCTACTCTTTGTTTGTATTCTTCCCATAAGTGCGATACTGGTTTACCACAGCTTGGGCATCTCATCATTATTATCATTTTAAGTCTGTTTTACTTGGTTGGTGGCTTTTATAAAAGTAACGTTTTTAGGTAATTTTCAGCTTCCTGAAGAACACTTCAAGAAGCTCAAGAATTTCTTAAGAAAGCAATAAGCAAAGGTAAACCAAAATACATACAAACAGATGCAGGAGTTTTCTATCCGAGAGCATTTAGAAAAATATTCTACTCAAATAAGATTGGTGGTTTAACCGTGGAACATAAGATACAAAATTATCAAACTACCAGAATTCATAATTACAGAATTGAAACCATTTTTATGAAAATCAAAGATAGAGCTATAGATTTTAGAGGACTGAAGACTTTATGGTCTGCCCCCAATTCTTATGACAGCAATAGTTATTCAGCACAACCTTATAGAAAATCATTCTACAACTGGTGAAGTTCCTTCTGAAAGAGCAGGAGTTAATCTAAAATTAGGAGAAAATAAATGGTTAGATCTGATTAGGTTGAGCAGCAAATAAGGTTATTTTTTATTTTTATTTCAGCAACAACAGGATTATGGTCCGAGATATCATTATTTATACATTCCACACTTATAAATTTGAATTTTTCTTTATGAATTATTATATAATCTAAGGTAATTGGAACATTATCATGAGAAAATTCAGTTGGCATAAATGATTTATATGGTTTAATAAAATACGAGATCTCATAATTCTCTTCCGCAAGTTCTTTTAGATTTTCTACAATTTTCATATTAAAATCTCCTGCAATTATCGGTTTTATTCCTCTTTTTTTACACCAATCTAATGTTCGTTTTAAGTGTTCTTTTGAACCCTTGTTTGTATTCTCAAAATGGACATTGATTAAATCAATATCCCCTTTTGGAGTTTCTAGAATAGAATACATAAAACCAAATTTTTTATTTTTTTCAACAGGGGGTAAGATAATTACTTCGGAATGTTTAATAGAATATTTTGACAGAATCCCGAAGCCATAAAACATAACCCAATCAATAGGTTTATCATGCCATTTTTTCATTTCCATAAGTTTCCTAAAAGATGAAGAAGGATATTTGATTCCTTTATTTATCTCTTCTACTTGATTTTTCCATTTATCTTTTAATCTTTCATCATAAGCAACTTCTTGTAAGAAGACTATATCAGCATTCTGATTTTTTAGGAAATTGATCAATTTTTTCTTTCTCTTTTCCCAATCATAATATCTCCATATGTTAGTTGTTAATACTTTCATTTTCATCATTTTTAAGGAATTTAATCTTAAATAACATCACTAATCTGAAAGCTTCATTTATATTATCTTAAATTTATTTACAGAATAATAACTTCATCTATAGGATTTCTGTCTTGCTCTTCTTGGTTTAGAATCGCAACTTTTGTGAGGCTCATTAAATCTTACATCTGAAACCATTAAATGTCTATCATAACCCAGATAATCCAATTTTAATTGTTTTGATCCTGAAGTCTGAACTAAGCCCCGGGCAATAGCTTGTCTTACAGCTTCAGCTTGTGACTGAATCCCACCACCATAAACACTTACATTAATATTTATCTTTTTAGCTATTTCTCCAGCCATCATTATTGGCTCTAAAATTCTTAATCTGCATAATTTTGGTTGATAATTATCTAAATTTTTAGAATTAATCCTGATTATTCCCTTTCCAGGCTTCACAACAGCCCTTGCAACTGCTAATTTTCTCTTCCCAATTGTATTTATAGTTTTCATCCTTTGTATCCTATATGTCTTGATAAATTTAAAATTGTTATAAATTTTGTATTTTTAAGTTTTCCCTTGCTAATCTTTTCTATTGTAATTGGTGTCTCTTTTAAGTCAGCAGGCTTGCCTATAAAACATTTTATTCTTTTAAAAGCGATCTCTCCTTTAAATTGTTTATATGGCAGCATGCCTCTTATAGTTCTCCTAACCAAAAAATCAGGTCTTCTTGGATAATTAGGCCCATGATGCGGCTCACCCCTATGAATTCTTTGTGTATATCTATCCAATAAATATTTCTTAGAGCCTGTTATAATCGCCTTTTCAGAATTTATTATTAACACTGTTTCTCCTAGTAATGCCTGTTTAGCTGCAAAAGCTGCCAATCTTCCTAAAATTAAATCTGTTGCATCTATTATCATATTAACCTATAATCCTCACA